>DATMJH010000394.1:0-9559 GCA_035554015.1 Mycobacteriales bacterium | reverse complement strand
AGTAGAAGGCGCCGTGCGGCTCGGGGCAGGTGACGCCCGGGATGTCGTTGAGCATCCGCACCATCGTCTGCCGGCGGCGGTCGAACGCCTCGCGCATCGTCGCGACGGCCGACAGGTCGCCGACGAGATCTACGAGCACCTGGTCTACGGCGGCGCCGAGCACGTCTCGATGCCGGTCGCGGTGCCCGAGCTCGCCGACACCTGCGTAGTCGTCAACGGCGTCGCGAAGACGTACGCGATGACCGGCTGGCGCGTGGGGTGGCTGCTCGGCCCCGCCGACGTCGTCAAGGCGGCGACGAACCTGCAGTCGCACGCGACGAGCAACGTCGCGAACGTCTCGCAGATCGCGGCCCTCACGGCGGTGAGCGGCGACCTGTCGGCCGTCGCGACGATGCGCGAGGCGTTCGACCGCCGCCGGCAGACGATGGTGCGGATGCTCAACGACATCCCGGGCGTCACCTGCCCCGAGCCGCACGGCGCCTTCTACTGCTACCCCTCCGTCAAGGGAGTGCTCGGCAGGCAGCTGCGCGGCCGCACGCCGACGACGTCGGCCGAGCTGGCCGAGCTGGTGCTCGACGAGGCGGGCGTGGCCGTGGTGCCCGGCGAGGCGTTCGGCACGCCGGGGTACTTCCGGCTGTCCTACGCCCTGGGCGACGACGACCTCGCCAAGGGTGTGGCGCGGATGGGCCGGCTGCTCGGCGAGGTGCGCTAGGACGACTCCCCCGCGCCTGAGCAGCTCGGTCGTGACGACGTGGCAGGGCGCCGAGGTGCGCTCGGCGCGTGCGCCAGGTCGAGGTGGTCCGCCCTGCGGACGGCGACCTGCAGCCGCTGCGCGGCGAGGATGCGCCGGCCGCCACCGCCCGGACCAGTCAGGACGGCAGCCGCAGGTCCTCTCGGCCGCGGAAGCGCTGCAACAACCGGTCGTAGGTGCGCTTGCTCTCGCGGTCGCGCACGGCGGGGTCGGTGTCGTGGTAGCCGCGGTGCCGGTCCTGCCGGACCGGGAGCTCGATGTCAGGCACGACGAGGCGCCCGACGCCGGCGTCGCGCAGCAGCAGCGACCACTCCAGGTCGGCGTTGCGGTAGAACCGCGCCTTCTGCGGCAGCGGCACCTGCAGGGCCGCCTCCCGACGCACCGCCAGCAGGTAGCCCAGCAGCGCCTCGACCTCGCCGGGACCGGCGTCGGCGAACGACGTCCAGCCGTCCTCGACCGCCGCTCCGCGCCAGCCTGCCGCGGCGACGCCGTCGACCGCGACGGCGTCGAGCAACGGCGTGATGGCGTCGCCCTCCAGCACCGTGCTGACGTCCATGAGCACGTGCACCGCGGCGACGTCGGCGCGCACCAGCGCCTGGCGGGCCGGGCCCCAGCCGGCGGGTTGCTCGACGTGCACCTCCTCGACCCGGCCGGGGTGCGCGGCGGCGAGCTCGTGCACGACGTCGCCCGCGTCGGTGCGCCCGTTCTCCAGCAGCACGACGACGACGTCGTCGGGCGCGTGCGCGACCAGCGCCTCGACGCAGGTGCGGACGTCGTCGGGCCAGCCCTCGACGAGCAGCGCGACGGTGCACCGCCGTGCGTCCGGCTCGGTGCTGCGGTCGGGCAGCTCGGCGGTGCTGCGCAGCAGGGGGTAGGGCGGTGCCGGCGCGACCGTCTGACCGTCGGGTGTGTCGCGCACCAGCCAGCCGGCGGCGGCGAGCTCGTCGCGCAGGCGGTCGCTCGCGGTGAAGTCGCGCGCCTCGCGCGCTGCGGCGCGCCGGGCCAGCAACGCGTCCACGGCGTCGGGCAGGTCGGCGGTCACCCGGCGACCGTAGCCACGGCCGGCCGGGTGCGCTCTTCGGCCGCTACACGTCGTCCCTGGCCGCGCGGAGCCGCTGGATCTCCTGCCGCCGGGTCAGCCGGGCGGCCCGGCGGATCTCGGCCTCGCGCACCCGGCGGCGCTCCTCCGCCGTCTCCGGCACGACCGGCGGCACCTCACGCGGCCGGCCGTCCTCGTCGAGCGCGACGTAGACGACGTAGGCGCTGGCGACGTGCCGCGGCTCCTGACCCGCCTCGTCCCAGCGCTCGGCCTCGACCCGCACGCCGACCTCCATCGACGTGCGGCCCGCCCAGTTCACCGTGGCGCTCGCGCGCACCAGGTCGCCGACGTGCACGGGGACGAGGAACTGGAACTCGTCCATCGACGCGGTGACCGCGCGGCCGCCGCTGTGCCGCGCGGCGACGGCGCCGCCGAGCTCGTCGACCAGGTGCAGGATCACCCCGCCGTGCACGTTGCCGTGCAGGTTCGTGTCGTGCAGCGTCATGATCCGCGCCAGCGAGGTGCGCGAGGCCGACGTCGGCTTCGGGTCGAGGCTCACCGGCCCGGAGGGCGGGCGGTACACGTACGTCACGGGCACATCCTGCCGCCGGCCCGAACCCCGCCCGCCAGGTGCGGCCGACGGGAGCCCTCCCGACGGCTACCGCAGCGGGCGGACCCGTCGGGAGCCCTCCCGTCAGGTGCGGGCGACGGGAGCCCTCCCGACGGCTACCGCAGCGGGCGGGCCCGTCGGGAGCCCTCCCGTCAGGTGCCGCGCAGCCGGTTGCGCAGCGCCTTGCGGTCGGTCTTCAGCACGCTGGTGAGCGGGACGGCGTCGACGACGTGCACCTCCCGCGGGTACTTCGCCGCCGAAAGGTGCTGCTTCGCGAAGGCGACGACGTCGTCGGGCGTCAGCCCGCTGCCGGGCGCGAGCTGCACGAACGCGACGACCTCCTCGCCGACCCGCGGGTCCGGCCGACCCACCACCGCGGCCGCCGCGATCTCGGGATGCGCGAGCAGCGCGTCCTCGACGTCGCGCGGGTAGACGTTGAAGCCGTTGCGGATGACGAGGTCCTTCAGCCGGTCGACGACGTGCAGCCAGCCGTCGTCGTCGAGGTGACCGACGTCGCCGGTGTGGAACCAGCCGTCGCGCACTGCCTGCGCCGTCGCCTCCGGGCTCTGCCAGTACCCCCGCATGACCAGCGGCCCGCGCACGCAGATCTCGCCGTCCTCCCCGGGCGGCAGCGGGTGTCCGTCGAGGTCCTCGATGCGCACCTCGATGCCGGTGACCGGACGCCCGACCGAGCCCAGCCGGCGCTCGTGCACCGGCTGGGTCGCGATCAGCCCGCTGGTCTCCGTGCACCCGTAGCCCTCGCGCACCTCCAGCCCGGGCACCCGCCGCTCCAGCTCGAGGGCGAGCTCCACCGCGAGCGGTCCGCCACCGCTGCTCACCCGCTCCAGGCACGACAGGTCGTGCTCCTCCAGCGGCTGCCCGAGCAGCATGCCGATCATCGACGGCACGAGCGCCGCCTGCTGCACCCGGTGCTGCTCGACGAGGGCCACGAACTGCGCCGGGTCGAACCACCGCATGAGCACCGACTGCGTCGGTTCGACGGCGTGCAAGCCGGCGCAGGTCACCATCAGCCCGTACACGTGGGCCAGCGGCAGCGGCAGGAGCCCGCGGGTGCGTCCCGGCTCGTAGCGGGCCGCGTAGCCGGCCGCACCCGAGGCGTCGAGGTTGGCGTGCGACAGCCCCACGCCCTTGCTGCGCCCGGTGGTGCCGCCGGTGTAGAGCAGCGCCGCGAGGTCGGCCGGGTCCCGGCCGACGAGCGGCAGCTCGGTGCCCGCCTCCAGCTGCTCCCACGGCACGACGGCCGGTGCGGGCGGGGCATCACCCACCACGACGACCGGGCGGCCGGCCGCGGCACCGAGCACCTTGGGCAGGAACTCGGGCGTCGTGACGAACGCGACGGCGCCGGAGTCCTGCGCGACGTGCCGCAGCTCGTCGTCGGACAGCAGGAACAGCACCGGGGTGACGACGGCGCCGGCCCGCCACAGCGCCGCGTACGCGATACCGACCTCCGGCACGTTCGCCATGCACAGCACGACGCGGTCACCGGGCTGCACGCCGAGCTCGGTGAAGCCGCGCGCCGCCCGGCGGGCCCGACCGGCCAGCTCGCCGGCGGTCCACCAGGTGCCCTCGAAGAACAGGCTGCGGTGATCTCCGCCGAGCCGCTCCAGAACCAGCTCGGCGCGGCGACCGAGGGTGCCGGGCGAGGTCGGTGCGGTCACAGCAGCTCCGGGGTGGCGGTGAGCGTCTCCAGCAGCGCAACGAGCTGGCGGCGCAGGTGGTCCTCGGCCTGGTGCGGCGCGAGCCCTCGGTCGATCCGCAGGGCCTCCCAGGCGGGTCCACCGGCGACGACGAACACGGCGTCGAGCGCTCGCCGCCGCGCGGCGTCGTCGCGGTGCGCGAGCTCGGCCGCGAACACCCGCGCGGCCTCGGCGTCGGCGACCTCGACGAAGCGCGCCCGGTTCGCCGTCATCGCCGGCGACGTCGGCTCGCGCAGCCGGGCGGCACGCAGCACGGGCAGCAGCTTCTCGAGCACGCGGGCCCGCGACGCGGCGAACCGGGCGACGCGCTCGGGCAGGGGCAGGTCGGCAGGCACGTCGTCGGCGACGGCGGCCAGCGCCTGCAGCTCGCGGCGACCGGCCTCGACCCACAGGGTCTCCATGTCGGAGAAGTGGCCGAACACGGTGCGCAGCGCGACACCCGCCCGGGCAGCGACCTGCTGCGCGGTCGGGGCGAGCACGCCCTCCTCCTGCAGCGCGAGCAGCGCGTCGACCACGGCCGTGCGCGTGCGCTGCACGCGCGCGGCGCGTCGGTCGTCGGCGGTGCCCGCGGCCCCGGCCGGGGTAGGGGTCAGCGCAACCGGACCACGGCGCGCGCCTGGGTGAGCACCTTCTGCGCCTCGTCGCCCTCCCCCACCGTCGCCGTGAGCGCGACGCTCACCCGCCCGCCGTCGAGCTTGTCCTCCACCCGGCCGCTGACGGTGAGGGTCGTGCCCTCCTCGTCCGGCACCACGACCGGCCGGCTGAACCGCACGCCGTAGCTCTCGACGGCGCCCGGGTCGCCCACCCAGTCGGTGACGACGCGTCCCGCGACGGCCATGGTGTACATGCCGTGCGCGATGACGTCGGGCAGCCCGACCGACTTCGCGATGCGCTCGTTCCAGTGGATGACGTTGAAGTCGCCGCTCGCGCCGCAGTAGCGCACGAGATCGAGACGGGTGACCGGGAAGGTGCGGGCGGGCAGCTCGGTGCCGACCTCGACCTCGTCGTAGCTGAGCTGGGTCATGCCGATCGCCCCTCCCCCGCGGCCGTGCCGCGGCTGACGATGCTGCTGCGGACGGTGGCGACCCGCTCTCCCGAGGCGTCGGTCACCGCCCCCTCCACGACCATGATCTCGTTGCGTCCCGCGTCGCGGATGTCGGTCACCTTCGAGACGACCGAGAGCACGTCGCCGGCGCGCACCGGGCGGTGCAGCTCGAACTGCTGCTCGCCGTGCACGACCAGCGCGTAGTTCAGCCCGAGCTCGGGATCGGCGACCGGGCCCTCGGTCGCGAACCGGAAGTTCAGCGTCGTGAGAAAGGTCGGCGGCGCGACGACGTCGGGGTGGCCGGCAGCCTTCGCGGCGTCGACGTCGGTGTACAGCGGGTTCGTGTCGCCGATGGCGGTGGCGAACTGGCGGAGATGCTCGCGGCCGACCTCGAAGGTGCCCGGGAACGGGTACTCGCGGCCGATGAAGTCGCGGTTGAGCGGCATGCCGCGGAACCTAGCCGGGGCGCGGTGGAGGCCGTCGTGCGGGTACCCGCCGCCCGTCCCCCGACGGGAGGGCTCCCGTCGGGCCCGGGGGGTGCCGGAACCGCACGACGGGCTCCACCCCGGCGACGGCACCCGCGGACGGCACCCGGGGACGGCAGAGGCCGGCGTCCCCTCGGGGAGCCGGCCTCGGCTGCGAGCGCGCGACCGCGTGCGGTCAGCGCGTCTCGCGGTGCTCGGTGTGCGTGCGGCAGGTCGGGCAGAACTTCTTCAGCCCGAGCCGGTCGGGGTCGTTGCGCCGGTTCTTGCGCGTGATGTAGTTCCGGTTCTTGCACACCTGGCAGGCCATCGTGATCTTCGGTCGGACGTCGGTGGCGGCCATGCGCGGAGTGCCTGCTCTCGAGGTAGACGGGGGTCGGACGGCGCTCCACGCTACCGGAGCGCTCCGGGCGGGGCGGGGGCGAGCACGAGCACCAGCCCCGGGACGGGTACGGCGCAGCCGGCGCCTCGCAGGACGAGGACGCCGGTCGCGGTAGCGGTGGCCGGACTTGAACCGGCGACACAGCGATTATGAGCCGCTTGCTCTACCAGGCTGAGCTACACCGCCGAGGGTCTCGCCGGGCCGGCCGACGGGACGCGCAGAGCCCCCTTACGGAATCGAACCGTAGACCTTCTCCTTACCATGGAGACGCTCTGCCGACTGAGCTAAGGGGGCGGAGAGCGAGCCAGAGACTACACGGCTCGCCGGCCTCGCCGTCGGCCGCCGCGACCCCTCGGCCGGCCGCCGGAACGCCGACGGGCGCCGCGCTCTCGGGCCGGAGCGGGCGCCCGTCGGGACGTGTGGCGGGTGAAGGGTTCGAACCTTCGTAGGCTGTGCCGACAGATTTACAGTCTGCTCCCTTTGACCGCTCGGGCAACCCGCCGTGCGACCCCGGAGGGGGCGAGCGCAGACGATAGCAAGGAGACCCGCGTGGCCGACGCGTCGTTCGACATCGTGAGCAAGGTCGACCGGCAGGAGGTGGACAACGCCCTCAACCAGACCGCGCGCGAGGCCGCGCAGCGTTACGACTTCAAGGGCACCGGCGCCTCGATCGAGTGGTCCGGCGAGGCGGTGCTGCTCAAGGCGAACGCCGAGGAGCGTGTGAAGGCGCTGCTCGACGTGTTCAAGGAGAAGCTGGTGAAGCGGCAGATCTCCCTCAAGACGCTCGACGCGGGCGAGCCGCAGGCGTCGGGCAAGGAGTTCCGTATCGTCGCCAAGGTCACCGAGGGCATCAGCCAGGACAACGCGAAGAAGATCGCGAAGATCGTGCGCGACGAGGGCCCGAAGGGCGTGCAGGCGCAGATCCAGGGCGACCAGCTGCGTGTCACGAGCAAGAAGAAGGACGACCTTCAGTCGGTCATCAGCCTGCTCAAGGGCAAGGACCTCGACGTCGCCCTGCAGTTCACCAACTACCGGTAGTACCAGCGGCCGGGAGATCGCCGCGCGCACTGCCGAGCGCGGTCAGAGCGCGCGCGACCAGGCCCAGACCGAGCTCGTGACGTCGGAGGCGCCCGGCCCCTCGGCCACCAGTCGCAGCCGGCCGTCGGCCGCCCGCGGCAGGTTCGGCCAGGCCAGCGGACCGGCTGCGTCCGCACCGACTTCCAGCCGGTCGGACGACGCCCAGGCACCGGCCTCTCGTGACCGGCTGACCAGGGCGCCGTCGGCCTTGACACCGACGAGCCAGGCGCGGCTGCCGTCGGTCGTGATCGCCGGCTGGGCCGTGCCGCTCAGGCGCGTCTCCCGGACGACGCTGCGCCCGTCGGGAGAGAACCGGTGCACGGCCGAGACGTGCGCGGCCATGTCGTCCTCGAAGGCGACCAGGACGGTGCCGTCGGACAGCGCCACGCCCGTGGGGCTGGCATCGAGCGGCACGTACGGGCCGACCACGCCGGTCCACCACGTCGACAGCGAGGCCGCCGGGTCGTGGCCGTACAGGTGCAGCTTCGCGCCGCTGGAGCCGGTCCGGGCCACCGCCCGCATCCCGCGCGGGCCGGGAACCAGGCTGCCGTAGTGCTGGCTGCTGGTCGTGGCCGACAGCACGACCCGGTTGCCGAACACCGGGGTGTCGCTCGCCAGATCGGCCGACCAGACAGCAGTGATCTCCCACGCCTTGTCACCGACCCGGCGCGTGTAGAGCACGCAGCCGCGCATCGTGCCGTCGGGGGCCCGCTCGAAGGCGACGTCGGCCTTCATGGCACCGCGGGGGGCGGCGTCGACGGTGACGACCGGACCGAGGCGCGGGCCGCCCGGAGCGTCGAGGTCGGTCAGCCGGCGCATCTGCACCGGCTTGAGCCGCGAGGTGCTCGCCGCGGACCACACGACCCACGCCACCTCGGCGCCGGTCGCGTCCCGGGTGACGGCGAGAGAGGCCGGCCAGTCGCCGGTGCCGGCCCCCTCGAGCACCGCGCCGTAGGTGCTCGCACCGGTCGACGAGCGCTGCCAGCTGCCACCGGGGTCCCGCCACGACAGCCGGATGCCACTGGCGTGCTGGCCGGTGAGGGCGAGCGTGCGACCGCTCACGGTGACGGCGACCCGGCGGTTGGCGCTGAAGTACGTCGGCTCGCTGGACCCGGCTTCGGCGACCATCACCTGCGACAGCCCGTCGGTCTCGGCAGAGGGCGGCGGCGGAGGTGGCTGCTCCGAGGTCCCCGCCACGGTGACGATCAGGCTGGGCGGTGTGGCGGACTCCCGGCTGGTCCACGTCACCCCGTCGGAGACGCCGGAGGTGATGCCGAGCGACAGCGCGGACCCGCTGACCGCGTCGGCGGGCAGCGCGACCTCGTACCAGTAGCCCTTCGCGACGGCGCCGAGGGACGCCAGCGCCGTGGGCTCCATGGCCGGGCGGGTCTCCCAGGTGGTCGCCTCGTCCCAGGCGCCGGTGACGAGGCGCACTGCGCCGCCGCTCCGGCTCTGGTCGACCTGGTGCAGCCGCAGGCGCGCGCCGGTCACCGTGCGACCGGCGAGGGCGGTGAGGTCGAACGAGAGCAGGGCGTGTCGGGTGGGGCTGCCGTCGACCTCCAGCCTGGTCGCGCTGCCCCGCGCGGTCGTGGGGGCGTCGGACCCGACCCAGGTGTCGGCGGCCGCGGAGAGCGCGACGAGCTCGTCGTCGGCGGCGGCCGCGCCGGCCGCGGTGCCGGCCAGCAGCCCGGCGACGAGTGCGAGGACGACACTCACGCCGGCGGCGGACCGCAGGGGGACGAATCGGGTGGGCATCCGTGGAACGTAGTGCCTACCGCCACCCGGCTTGATCGGCCGTTCGGTGGAACATTCCGGGCCGCCGAGGTCAGCGCCGGTAGCCCGCCAGCTCCTCGAGCCGCGCGATGCGCTCGGCCATCGGGGGGTGGGTGCTGAACAGCTTGCCG
Organism: Mycobacteriales bacterium; assembly: GCA_035554015.1. Lineage (GTDB taxonomy): Bacteria > Actinomycetota > Actinomycetes > Mycobacteriales > SCTD01 > DATLGD01. Next base: position 551 of record DATMJH010000394.1, on the reverse strand, counting down.
ATGCCGCCGCCGCGGAACGGGTTCGCGATCATGAGCGACGACGTCGGCACCAGGGCGGGATCCTCCACGAGCGGGCGCGCCGCCGTGCCACGCTCGAGCTTGCGCAGCGCGCTGGCCAGCGCGAGGGGGTCGCCGGTGACCTGGGCCCCGGTGGTGTCGGCCGCGAACTCGCGCTGGCGGCTGATGGCCATCTGGATGACGCCGGCGGCCAGCGGACCGAGCACGATGAGCAGCAGGCTGGACAGCAGGTTGCCGCTCTCGCGGTCGCGACCGCCGAAGATCATGGCGAACTGCGCCATGTTGGCGAGGAACGTGATGACGGTGGCCAGTGCTGCGGCGACCGAGCTGATGAGGATGTCGCGGTTGCCGACGTGACCGAGCTCGTGGCCGAGCACCCCGCGCAGCTCGCGCTCGTCGAGCAGCTCGAGGATGCCCTCGGTCACGCACACTGCGGCGTTCTGCGGGTTGCGCCCCGTGGCGAACGCGTTCGGCGCCGACGTCGGGCTGATGTACAGCCGCGGCATCGGCATGCGCATCGTCGAGGCGAGCTC
>DATMJH010000393.1:0-10876 GCA_035554015.1 Mycobacteriales bacterium | reverse complement strand
AGGGCGCCTCCGGGCCGGCCTGCGGAGCCTCGGTCTCGGCCGCCGGTGCTGGCGTCGGCGTCGGCGTGACGAGCACGTAGCTCACCTCGCCGGGTCGGGCCATGTGCAGCCGCCGTCGCGCCTCCGCGGCCAGGAACGCCGGGTCCTGCAGCTGCTGCTTGGCGTGCTCGAGCGCCGCCACGCGCTCGCGGGCCGCGGCCTGCTCCTGCTCGAGGTCGGCGATGCGCCCCCGCTGCTCGAGGAACGTGCGCAGCGGCAGCGCGGCGCTCACGACCAGCGTGCACAGCACGAGCAGCAGCAGCGCCGCCCGCGTGGTGAGCGGGCTGCCCGCGCGTGTCGCCCGGGCGTCGGCGCCCACGGCACGCGCGCCGACCGTCGGGCGGCTCGGGCGCGCGGCGCGGGTGACACGTGCACCGGCCGGCCGCCGCCGGGCAGCCGGCCGCCCGGCGCGGGGACGGCGGGGGACGGACACGGGTCTACACGGCGCCTTCGGCCGGCCGGAAGCGCGGGAAGGCGGTGGCGCCGGCGTAGCGCGCGGCGTCGTCGAGCTCCTCCTCGATGCGCAGCAGCTGGTTGTACTTCGCCACCCGCTCCGACCTCGCCGGCGCGCCGGTCTTGATCTGGCCGCAGTTCGTCGCGACGGCGAGGTCGGCGATCGTGGTGTCCTCGGTCTCGCCGGACCGGTGGCTCATCATCGACCGGTAGCCGCTGCGATGCGCCAGGTCGACGGCGTCGAGCGTCTCGGTGAGCGTGCCGATCTGGTTCACCTTCACCAGCAGCGCGTTGCCGCACTGCCGGTTGACGCCGTCCGCCAGCCGCTGCGGGTTGGTGACGAACAGGTCGTCTCCGACGAGCTGCACGCGGCTGCCGAGCACCGCGGTGAGGCGCTCCCAGCCGTCCCAGTCGCTCTCGCCGAGCGGGTCCTCGATGGAGACCATCGGGTAGGCGCCGACGAGCTCGGCGTAGTACTCGATCATCGCGTCGGCCGAGCGGGTGCCGCCCTCGAAGCGGTACTGGCCGCCGCTCTCGTCGTGGAACTCGGTCGCGGCGACGTCCAGCGCCAGCGCGACGTCCCGCCCGGGCGTCAGGCCCGCCGCCGCGATCGCCTCGAGGATGAGGTCGAGCGCGTCGCGGTTGCTCGGCAGGTCGGGGGCGTAGCCGCCCTCGTCGCCGACGCCGGTGGCCAGGCCGCGGCCCTTCAGCACCTTCTTGAGCGCGTGGTAGACCTCGGCGCCCCAGCGCAGCGCCTCGGAGAACGTCGGCGCGCCGATCGGCGCGACCATGAACTCCTGGATGTCGACGTTGGTGTCGGCGTGCGCCCCGCCGTTGAGGATGTTGAGCATCGGCACCGGCAGCAGGTGCGCGTTCGGGCCGCCGACGTAGCGGAACAGCGGCAGGTGCGAGCTCTCGGCCGCCGCCTTGGCGACGGCCAGGCTGACGCCGAGCAGCGCGTTCGCGCCGAGCCGGCTCTTGTCGGGCGAGCCGTCGAGGTCGAGCAGCGCCGAGTCGACCAGCCGCTGCTCGGTGGCGTCCATGCCGACGAGCTCGGGCCCGATCGTGTCGAGCACCGCACCGACCGCCTTGCGCACGCCCTTGCCGAGGTAGCGCGCGTCGTCGCCGTCGCGCAGCTCGACCGCCTCGTAGGCGCCGGTGCTGGCGCCACTCGGCACCGCCGCGCGGGCGATCGTGCCGTCGTCGAGCGCCACCTCGACCTCGACGGTGGGGTTGCCGCGCGAGTCGAGGATCTCGCGCGCGCCGACGGCGTCGATGGCGGACACAGCGGGCTCCAGGGACGGCGGGGAAGGGACCGTCGCGAGCCTAGCGACGGGTGGCCCTGCCGCCGGGACGACCCGCCGCCCGCCGCCCCGCACCTCGACGGGAGCCCTCCCGACGGCTTCGGCGGGCGAGATGTCCGTCGGGAGGGCTCCGGTCGGTTCAGCGGGGCCAGCGGGCGGACCACGCGGCGGCGGTCAGGGCGGCCGGGTCGCCGCCCGTCTCGCGCACCGACCGCTCGACGCCGGCCAGCTCGTCGCGGTACCGGCGAGCCACCGCGCGCAGCTCGACCTCCGGGTCGAGGCCCGCGTCGGCGCACCGCCGCACGAGTTCCCACAGCTCGCCGCCGAGCCCCTCGTACGTCGGGACCGGCGCACCGAGCTTGTGCGCCTTCTTCTGCAGCCGGGCGGCCAGCGACAGCGCCGGCTGCGACAGCGGCACGCCGTCGGTGACCGACGTGCGGCCCTTCTCGGCGGCCTTCAGGGCGTCCCAGTTGCGCTCGACCGCCTCGGCGTCCGCCGCGCTCACACCCGCGAAGACGTGCGGGTGCCGGCGGGTCAGCTTGTCGACCAGGCCGGCGGCGACGTCGTCGATCGTCCAGCCCTCGGACCGCTCCTGCGCGAGCCGGGCGTGGAAGACGACCTGCAGCAGCACGTCGCCGAGCTCCTCGCGAAGCGCATCGGTGTCACCCTCCTCCAGCGCGGCGTAGGCCTCGTAGGCCTCCTCCAGCAGGTAGGGCATGAGGCTCTCGTGGGTCTGCTCGGCGTCCCACGGGCAGCCGCCCGGCGACCGCAGCCGGTCCATGACCGCGACGACGTCGAGCAGCCGCTCCCCCGGGCGGCGACCGTCGGTCACTCGGCCGGCTGCTCAGCGGGCTCCTCGGCCGGCGCACCGCCCTCGAGCTCCTCGGCCGGGATCTCCTCGACCGGCACCTCGTCCACCCCTCCGGACGGCGACGGCTCGGGGCTGGTGACGCCGTCGTCCTCGACCGCGACGACCTGTGCCTGCTCGGCGTCCCACCGGCCGAACCGCGGGTTCACGGTCACGCCGACCCGCTCGGCCGTCTCCTGCAGCAGCTCGAGCACGGCGGCCTGGCGCTGCTCCGCGAGGGCTCCGCGGCGCAGGTCGGGGGTCGCCTCCTCGAGCGTCGTCGTCTGCCGCTCCAGCACCTCGACCACGTGCCAGCCGAACTCGGTCTGGACGACGAAGGGCTCGTTGAGCGGCTCGGTGAACACCGCCTCGTCGAACTGCGGGACGAACGTGCCGCGGCCCTGCAGGCCGAGGTCGCCGCCGTCGTCCTTGTTCGAGGTGTCGGTGGACAGCTCGGCGGCCACCTCCGGGAAGCTCTCGGGGTCGGCCTGGACGCGCGCCAGCGCCGCCCTCGCGGTGGCCTCGTCCTCGACCAGGATGTGTCGCGACCGCACCTGCTGGAACTGCCCGATGTTCTGCTCGTAGATCTGCTCGAGCTGCTCCTCGGGCACCTCGGCGCCCTCGGTGACGGCGTCGCCGAGCTCGGTCTCGAGCACGATCTCCCGGGCGAAGCCGGGCAGGTCCTCGGGCGCGATGCCGTTCGCGGCCGCCTGCAGCTCCAGCTGCTCGCGACCGCCCGACTGCTCCGCGAAGTCGGCGAGCTGCTCGTCGACCTCGCCCTGCGTGACCGAGACGCCGTTCTCCTCGGCGGCCCGCTCGAGCAGCTGCGCCCGGACCATCCGGTTGAGCACCTGCCGCTGGTAGTCGGCACGGTCGGGGAACTGCTCCTTGGCCTGCGGGTCGGCCAGGCCGCGGTCGACGAACTCGCGCAGCCGCTCGACCTCGATCCGCTCGTCGCCCACGACGGCCGCAGCGCCGGCCCGGACCGGGCCGTCACCGCAGCCGGCGAGCAGGAGGACGGCCACCACGGCGACGGCCAGGCGGCGGGTGGTGCGGGTCACGACGGGTCCTCCAGAGGGCTGCGTGCGGTCGGTCAACCTTGCCAGACGGCGATCTGCACCCTGGCCGACGGCAGGTGTGGTCACGGTGAGGCAGCGACGGCAGCCAGGTCCCCGACGACCGCCGTCAGCAGCTCGCGAGCCCAGTCCAGCAGCGCGACGTCGCGCAGCGGCGTGCCGCCCACCCGCGCCGTCGTCGGACGCGGCACGAGCACTGTCTGCACGGCCGGCTTGACGATCGAGCGCGGGTAGAGGCGCTGGAGCCGCAGCGTCTGCGACTCCCGCAGCTCGAGCGGCAGGAACCGCACGTATCCGCCGACGGGGCCGCCCTGCACGCCGACCTCGGCCAGCCCGTAGGTGCGAGCCAGCAGCCGGAACCGCGCCACGGCGAACAGCCGCTCCACCGGCTCGGGCAGCGGGCCGTAGCGGTCGAGCAGCTCCTCGCGGACGGCGTCGAGCACGACGTCGTCCTGCGCCGAGGCCAGCCGCCGGTAGGCCTCCAGCCGCAGCCGCTCGCTGGGCACGTAGTCGTGCGGAAGGTGCGCGTCGACCGGCAGGTCCACCTTGGTCTCCCGCTGCGGCTCCTCGTCGTCTCCGGGCGAGACCCCCTTCTTGAAGTCGGCGACCGCCTCGCCGACCAGTCGCATGTAGAGGTCGAAGCCGACGCTGGCGATGTGGCCGCTCTGCTCGCCGCCGAGCAGGTTGCCGGCGCCGCGGATCTCGAGGTCCTTCATCGCGACCGCCATGCCTGCGCCGACGTCGCTGTTCTGCGCGATGGTCGCCAGGCGGTCGTAGGCCGTCTCGGTGAGCGGCTTGTCCGGCGAGTAGGTGAAGTAGGCGTAGGCCCGCTCGCGCCCGCGGCCGACGCGGCCCCGGATCTGGTGCAGCTGCGAGAGCCCGAACGTGTCGGCCCGGTCGACGACGAGGGTGTTGGCGTTCGGGATGTCCAGACCGCTCTCGACGATGGTGGTGCAGACCAGGACGTCGAACTCCTTGTCCCAGAAGCCGACCATCACGTGCTCGAGCGCGTCCTCCGACATCTGGCCGTGCCCGGTGGCGACGCGTGCCTCGGGCACCAGCTCGCGCAGTCGCTGAGCGACCCGGTCGATCGACTCGACACGGTTGTGCAGGAAGAACACCTGCCCCTCGCGCAGCAGCTCGCGCCGGATCGCGGCGGCGATCTGCTTCTCGTCGTACGGGCCGACGAACGTGAGCACCGGGTGCCGCTCCTCCGGCGGGGTGAGGATCGTGGACATCTCCCGGATGCCGGTGAGCGACATCTCGAGCGTCCGCGGGATCGGCGTCGCGCTCATCGTCAGCACGTCCACCGCGACGCGCATGGACTTCAGGAACTCCTTGTGCTCGACGCCGAAGCGCTGCTCCTCGTCGACGATCACCAGGCCGAGATCCTTGAACTGCGTCGCGCTCGACAGCAGCCGATGGGTGCCGATGACGACGTCGACGGTGCCGTCCTTCACGCCCTCGAGGACCGCAGCCTGCTCCTTGTCGGAGTTGAACCGGCTGACCGCCGCGACCTTCACGGGGAACTGCGCGAACCGGTCTCGGAAGGTGCCGTGGTGCTGCTGCACCAGCAACGTCGTCGGCACCAGGACGGCGACCTGCTTGCCGTCCTGCACGGCCTTGAAGGCGGCGCGCACGGCGATCTCGGTCTTGCCGTAGCCGACGTCGCCCATGATGACGCGGTCCATCGGGACCGCCTTCTCCATGTCCCGCTTGACCTCCTCGATCGCCTCGAGCTGGTCGGGCGTCTCGACGTAGGGGAACGCGTCCTCGAGCTCGCGCTGCCAGGGCGTGTCCGGTCCGAACGCGTGGCCGGGCGCCGCCATCCGCGCGCTGTAGAGCTGGATGAGACCGGCGGCGATCTCGCGCACCGCCTTGCGCGCACGGCCCTTGCGCTTGGCCCAGTCGCTGCCGCCGAGCCGGTCGAGCGTCGGCGCCTCGCCCCCGACGTACCGGGTGACGAGGTCGAGCTGGTCGGTCGGCACGAACACGCGGTCGCCGGGCTGGCCGCGCTTGCTCGGTGCGTACTCGAGCACCAGGTACTCGCGGGTGGCGCCCTGCACCGTGCGCTGCACCATCTCGACGTAGCGCCCTACGCCGTGCTGCTCGTGCACGACGACGTCACCGGGCTGCAGCGTCACCGGGTCGACGGCGTTCTTGCGCCGGCTCGGCATCCGCTTGCTGGCGTCCTTGCCCGCCGACGCGCGGGTCCCCGTCAGATCTGCCTCGGTGAGCACGAGCGTGCGCAGCAGGTCGCTGCGGAAGCCGGTCTCGAGGCAGCTGGTCGTGACCACCGCGGTGCCCTCGTCGGGCGCGGCCGGCAGGTCCTCGACCAGCCGGGCCGGTACGTCGGCCTCGCGCAGCACCTCGACCATGCGCTCCGCGGGCCCGTGCCCGGGGCTGGTGAGCACGACCCGCCACCCCTGGGTGACGAGGTCGCGCACGTCCTCGACGGCCCGCTCGGTCTCGCCCCGGTACGCCGTCGGCTGCCGGGCGGCCAGGACGACGGCGTCGTCCTCCAGGTCCTCGTCGGCCGTGAACGGCGACACCGACCACCACGGCAGCCCGATGGCGCGGGCGTGGTCCCGGACGTCGACGAGCGTGCGGTACGCGGCGGCGCCGAGGTCGAGCGGCGCCTGGCCGCCGACGGCCGCCGTGGCCCACGACGCCTCGAGGAACTCCTGCGACGTCGCGACGAGGTCGTGCGCGCGGGTGCGCACCTTCTCCGGGTCGCACACCAGCACGGTGGTCTCGGGGGGCAGCTCGTCGACGAGCAGGCGCAGGTCGTCGACGAGGACGGGCGCGAGCGCCTCCATGCCCTCGACCGGCGTGCCGGCGGAGATGCGGTCGGTGATGTCCAGCAGTTCCGGGTGCCGCTCCCCGAGCGCCTTCGCGCGCTCACGCACGCGCGGCGTCAGCAGCAGCTCGCGACACGGCGGCGCCCACAGGCCGTGCTCGACCGCTGTTCTCGGCCGGCTCGCCTCCGGCGAGGTGAGCGAGCGCTGGTCGGCGACCTTGAACGACCGCACCTCCTCGACCGTGTCGCCCCACCACTCGACGCGGACGGGGTGCTCCTCGGTCGGCGGGAAGACGTCGAGGATGCCGCCGCGCACGGCGAACTCGCCACGCTTCTCGACCAGCTCGACCCGCGCGTAGGCGAGGTCGACCAGTCGCCGGACGACCGCGTCGAGGCCGCCGTCGACCTCGTCGCCCTCGTGCAGCGCGACCGGCTCGAGGTCGCCGAGGCCGGGTACCTGCGGCTGCAGCACCGAGCGCACCGGCGCGACGACGACGTCGAGCGGCCCGGTCTCCGGATCGTCCTTGCTCGGGTGCGCCAGCCGGCGCAGGACCGCGAGGCGTCGCCCGACCGTGTCGGCACGCGGCGACAGCCGTTCGTGCGGCAGCGTCTCCCAGCTCGGGAACAGCGCGACGCGGTACGGGTCGAGCAGGCTCGACAGCGCCTCGACGAGGTCCTCGGCCTCGCGGCCGGTGGCCGTGACGGCGAGCACCGTGCGGCCGCCGCGGACCAGCCCGGCGATGGCGAACGGGCGCAGGCCGGCCGGCGCCGTGAGGTCGACGTGCGGGGTGGTCGGCGCGTCGAGCGCGCCGCGCAGCGCAGGGTCGCCGAGGACGACGTCGAGCAGTCCGCGAAGCGGCACGTCAGGACCTTCCGGGCAGCACGAGCAGCCCCGCACGGCCGAGGACCGGGGGGTGAGGGAGCCGTTCCGAGACTAGTCGGCGGCCGGCTCGCGCCTGCGGCCGACGGCGAGCAGCTTGTTGCCGCGACCTGCGGCCCGGAAGGCCGTCTCGAGCACCGGCCACGACCGGCGCAGGACCGCCGCCTTGCGCGAGCCCTTGCGGGCGTTGGCCTCGAACTGGCGGGACATCTTCTCCCGGACGCTCGTGGCGCGCCGGACGTGCACCAGGTCGACCCCGACCCGGTCGAGCAGCAGCCGCAGCCCCTGCTCGGTCGGGTAGGTCTTGTGCTCCCAGTAGTACATCGGGCCGGTGAGGTCGACGCGTCCACCGCTCACGCGGTGCAGGCCCAGCAGAGCGGCCCGCACCGGGAAGCCGCCGTCGGGCGTCTCGAACACGACGGCGCCGCCCGGGCGCACCTTGCGCACCACGTCGGCCAGCACCTCGGCCGGGCGCACGAGGTGCTCGACGACGTCCCACATCGTGAGCGCGTCGACGCTGCCGTCGGGCACGTGCGCGTCGAGCTCGTCCGGCACGACGCAGTCGAGCCCGCGCTCCCGCGCCGCCGCGACCGCCTCGGGTGAGGCGTCGGAGCCGATGGCGCGCAGCCCCGCGTCCTGCGCGTACGCCACGAAACCGCCGATGCCGCAGCCGATGTCGAGCACCGACTCGATCGGCGAGACGACGGTTCGCGCATCGGCCAGCACTGCGCTGTAGCGCTCGGCGAAGGCCCTGCGCACCGCGTCGTCGCCGTAGACCGAGAACTTGTAGGCCTCCCAGTACTCGCCCTCACCCGGCGGCGGCGGCCCGTCCTGCTCGTCGAGGTAGAAGTGGGTGCGGCAGCGACCGCAGTCGTGCAGCCGGTACCGGCCCTTCGTCAGCAACGACAGCGGAACGCCGGTGCCCGTGCCGCACAGCGGGCAGGTCCTGTCGATCGCCGTCGTCGTCATGACCTTCCTCGTCCGCGGCCCGCGCCGGCGGGAGGCGGGGAGCATGCGCGCCGTGACCGTACCGGGGCCGAACGTAGCACCGGAGGTACCGACCGCAGACCGTCCGGGCGACCGCCACCGGGACTGTCGTCGGCACGCACTGGCAGGTGCGAGCTGCCACGGCGACCCTGCGCTACGCGCAGAGCACGACCTCGGCCGCGATCTTGGAGACGTCGGCCGGGCAGGCGACCACGACGACGCTCGGCAGCTGCACCGGGTCCGCGGGCTGGGTCGGCTGCGTCGGCTGCGTGGGCTCCGTCGTGGGCTGCGTCGGCGCTGTGGTGGGCTGCGTGGGCTCCGTCGTGGGCTGCGTGGGCTCCGTGACGCTGACGCCGGCGTACCGGCCGTACCCGGCCAGCCGCGCGTCGGTCGGCCGGAACCCGGACGACGTGAGCGTGTCGAACCTCGGGTCGATGCCCATGACGTTCGCCGTCATCTGCTTCATGATCGTCGGCTGGTCGTCGAAGTCCTGGGCGAACGTCGTCGCCTCGAACGCCGCGTTGTCGTGCACCCACACGTTGCTGCGCAGGCACCCCTCGACGTTGCCGATGCGGACGGCGTAGCCGCGGGTGGCCTTGACGATGAGGTTGTGGTGGATGTCGACCCGCCGGTCACCACCCGACTCGGCGACCGCCAGCGGCTGACTGCCGTTGTACAGCGTGTTGTAGCGGAACTCGACCTCGCCGATGCCGTAGTTCTCGTAGTTGGAGCCCGTGCAGGAGCCGGTGCCGCCCCAGCCGAGCTTGACGTTCTGCGTGCCGGAGTTGGCGAACAGGTTCCGCTCGACCAGCCCGCCGGTCGAGTGCCGGCTGGGGTTGTGGTACAGGTTGCTGGCCTTGGTGTCGCGGACGACGTTGCCCCGGATCACGTAACCGTGGGGTACGCCGTAGCCGGCCGTCGAGCGGCCGACCAGGATCCCGGCGTAGGCGCCGTCGAACACCTCGTTGTTCTCGAAGTGCCAGCCGGTCCCGCCGATCAGCTTGACGATCGGCTCGCTGGACCCCGGGTTGGTGAACGCCATGCCGCGCACGCGCCAGTGCTCGCCGCCGAGGAACTTGGTGGCACCCACGAGGGTGGCCCGCTCGCCGGGGTAGCTCGTCACCGTGATGGGCGAGGCGGAGGTCCCCTTGCCGAGCGCCGCGGCCATGTTGCCGGTGTAGGTACCGCCGCGCAGGCACAGCGTCTGGCCGGCGGTCAGCGCCTGCACGGCGGCCTGGACGCTGGCGCCGGGCGAGATGGTCCGGGTGCAGGAGTCGGCGGCCGACGCCGTCCCCACCAGGGCGGTGGCGCCCACGGTCGCCACCGCGGCCGCCGTGGCGACCAGGCGGAGCGGACGGCTGCGCCGGACGGCGCGGACCGCGGAGACGGTGCTGAACATCGACGTACCCTCCTGCTGACGCGTGCGGCGCGGGCCGCAGGGGAGGCGCTCCGGGGCCGCCCGGGACGGGCGCGCACGCTCCCACTTGTCACGTCGGGTGACGACACCGATCACTGAAGCCCCAAATCGGACGCGTTTAGTCACGCAGCGTGGCTGCTGCTCCGATCGGGGGTCACGGGTAGGGCGTGAGCAGCTGATCGACCGGCGCGTCGTCGTCGGTGAGGACCGGCGCGCCGGCGGCGAAGGCCCGTCCCTCGCGCAACGCCTCGCCCCGGTCGCTCGCCGCCGTCGCGAGCGAGCGCGGGAGCGGCGCGTCGCTGGCCACGACGACCAGGTTGCCGCCGGCGTCGCCGGCGAGCGCGTCCGGGGCGGCGTACACCGTGACGTGCGCGAACGCGTCGACGAGCGTGGCGGTGAAGGCCTGCGCGAAGGCCAGTGGCGGGTGGTCGATCACGTTGACGACGTACGTGCCGCCGGGCCGCAGCACCCGGCGCACCTGCTGCGCCATCTCGGCCGTCGTCAGGTGCCACGGCACCGCCAGCGAGCCGAAGGCGTCGCCGACGACGACGTCGAAGCCGCCGGGAGGCTGGTCGGCGATGCTCGTCCGCGCGTCGCCGACCACGACGCGCAGATCACGCCCGGTGCGCAGCGCGAGCCGCTCGCGGCCGAGCTCGGGCAGCCGGGGGTCGACCTCAAGGACGACGCTGCGCGAGCCCGGACGCACGGCCGCGAGGTGACGCGGGACGCTGCCGGCGCCCAGGCCGAGGTGAAGGACGTCGAGCGGACCGCCCGGCTGCGTCGCCAGCACGTCGCCGATGCGCCGCGTGTAGCCGAACTCCAGGTGCGCCGGGTCGTGGAGGTCGACGTAGCTGTGCCGCAGCCCGTCGAGCACAAGGATGCGCCCGTTCTCGCGCTCGGGATCGGCCACGACGGCCGCGCAGTAGTACCGGGTCTCGACGTCGCAGCCGCTGTCCACGCCGGCGAGCGCGACCATCGCGGCGAGGGCGGCCACGCCGAGCACGAGGCGCCTGGTCACGGCGAGGGTGACCCCCGTCGCGACGAGCACGCCACCGACGACCAGGAGCAGCCGC
>DATMJH010000392.1:0-2033 GCA_035554015.1 Mycobacteriales bacterium | reverse complement strand
GGCCATGCTGCTGACCCGGCATCTGCTGTTCGTCGGGTTCGGACTGGCCGACGACCACTTCCACGAGCTGATGCACGACGTCCGCGAGGTGCTCCCGCCGGACCGCCTGGAGGCCCGGCTCGGTACCGCCGTGCTGCTGTCGACGAGCCCGCTGCGGCAACGCATGTGGGGCGGCGAGCTGGATCTCGTCGACGTCGGCGGGGACGGCATCCCCGAGCAGGCCCGGCGGCTGGAGATCTTCCTCGACTGCCTGCTCGCGCACGCCGACCAGGGCCTGTCGTTCTTCCTCGACGACCGCTACCGGCACCGCCTCGACGACACCGAGCTACGGCTGCGCGACCGTCTCCTGCGGCTCGTGGCCGAGACGACGCCCGCCGAACGCGCCACGGTCGCGTGGTCGCGCCTGGCGGCCACGCTGGGGTCACTCGGCCTCCCCGGCCAGTAACCCCTCGACGATCGACCGGCGCGGACGCGCCGAAGGCAGCACGGCCAGCACCCGGTCCAGCGCCGCCGCCCGCGACGTTCCCGTGATCAGCGCGCCGTAGGCGGCGGCCACCGTCGGCGTCCGGGTCTCGGCGTGCACGCAGTGCAGCAGCACCGTGTGCCCCTCGGCACGCAGGTCCCGCACCGCGGTGGCCCCGTCAGCGAACACGCCCGGCAGGTCGAGGTTGGCGTCTTCGCGGTCGATCAGCCACACCTCGACGTGATCCTCGGGCCGTACCCCGGTCAGCGGCGCCTGGCCGGCCCCGAGCCGGCAGAGGCTGACCACGGCGTCGGCCACGCCGGGACGCAGCGCACCGACGGCCCCGAGCAGCACGCCCGGGTCGTCGGGATGCGCGACGGTGCGGCACGACGCACCGGAGTAGGACGGGATCGTCGTCGCGGCGGGCATCCCTCGCGGTCGGGCACACCGTGCTGCGCAGCGAGCACCGCCAGCCGGGTCAGGTCCCGCGCCCGCAGGCCCGGCCAGCCGTGCAGGATCCGACGCCAGCGAACCGGCACGGCGCTGCCGCCGAAACGGGCACCGAGCAGCGCACCCGCGATCGCGGCGACGGTGTCGGTGTCTCCCCCACCGCGCACGGCGGCGACGAGCCCGTCCTCCAGGCTGCGCGCGCCGCGGACAGCTGCCCACGCCCCCTGCAGCGCGGCGACGACCCAGCCGTTACTGCCGGCGAACCGGCCCGGGGTCGCCTGCTCCGCGTCATCGAGCAGTTGCGCCCACTCCGGCCCGACGAACTCCAGCCCGACTCGGACGTCGAGCTCGCCGGTCCGGACCGCGTGGTCGATGGCCAGGCACCACAGGACACACGCATCACCGGCCTGGGGATCATGGTGGGTCAGGGCGCTGACGGCACGGGCGGCAGCAACGATCGCCGCCGCGTCGCCGATGTGGGCGAGCGCGACGGCACCGGTGCGCATCAGGGACCCGTTGCCCGCACTGCGACCGGTGCGCGCGTGCACCGCCGCGGCCCGATCCCGCAGCCGCCCGGCCGAACCCGGGCCCGGCCGAGCACCGGACAGCACCGCGCGCGTCTGGTTCCCGATGTCCGCGGGCCCGGCGGCGTTCCAGCCCAGGAAGCCGTCGGCGACCCGGTCGAGCACGTCGTCGTCGCGCAGATCGGAACCGTCCGCAGCGATCTGCGCGATCACGCAGGCCATCTCCGTGTCGTCGCTCCACTGGCGGGCGCGTAGCCGCCGAGCCCACCACCGAGCATCCGCGGCTGGTGGTCGGTCGGCGGCAGCGGCCGCGACCCGTACTCGTAGGGGACACCCAGCGCGTCCCCGGCGGCCGCACCGAGCAGCACGCCGACGGCGCGGTCCAGGCAGGTCACGCCGACACCAGCGGGTGCCGCAGGTCGACCGCGACGCCGCGCAGCAGCCCGTCCCACACCGCGGCGAGGGTACGGGGCGAGTCGAACCGCTGGCCCCGGGCCACACGGATCGCCCCCGGAGCGCGGGCGCCACCGCGCACAGTGCCCCACCCCCGCGACAGCGCCCCTGGTCGACGCAGCGGACCTCGATCACCGCCCACG
>DATMJH010000391.1:0-2644 GCA_035554015.1 Mycobacteriales bacterium | reverse complement strand
GGATGGGACCGCCCGGGTCGGGCAGGCCGTAGCAGCTCGGGCCGCTGCGGTCGTTGTACTCCGGCAGGTCGATCGGGTACCGGTACTCCGGGGCCGGCGGCACGAACGTCGCGACGATGTGCGCGAAGTTCTGCGTCTGCTCCGTCTGGCCGACGGCGCCGGCGATGTTCGGCTCGAGGATCGCGTAGCCGCGGAAGAAGCACGGGAAGACGGGCGAGTACTCCTCCACCAGCTCGACCACCCGGCGGCTGACGGCGTTGACCCGCACGACGTCGGCGCCGACGTCGTCGAGCAGGCCGCGGGTGCGGTCGGCCACCCCGGTGACCTCCTGCAGCATCGCGCGGAGCGCCGCCTCGGAGTCGACGACCGTCGTCGCCGTCGTGCGGAGGTCCTCGAGCACGGCGAGCAGGTGCGGCGCCGCCTCGTCGTAGAGGGCGGTGACGTCCGCGAGCGCCGCGAGGTCCCGCTGCAGCTGCGGCAGCAGCGGGTTGATCGAGCGCAGGTACGCGTCGGCGGACTCGATCGTCTCGCCGAGCCGGTCACCGCGGCCGGACAGCGCGGTCGCGAGCGCGTTCAGCGTGGTCGACAGGTCCTGCGGCCGCACCGCACGCAGCAGCGGCAGCGCATCGTCGAGCACCCGGTTGATCTCGAGCGCGGCCTGCGACCGGTCCTCGGGGATGACGTCGCCGGCAGCGAGGCGTTCCCGTGCCGCCTGCTCCGGGATCACGAGCTCGACGTACTTCTCGCCGAACAGCGTCTTGGGCACCAGCCGGGCCTGCACGTTGGCGGGCACGAGCTCCAGGTCGTCCGGGTGCAGGTCGAGCGTGACGGAGGCGCCGTCGCCGTCGGACGTGATGTCGCGGACGCTGCCGACGATGATGCCGCGCAGCTTGACGTCGGAACCGGGCAGCAGCTGCAGGCCGGCGCGCTCGACCTCGAGCGTCACGGGTGCGGTGGCGGTGAACCAGCCGTTGTAGGCGCCGACGCAGAAGACGACGAACGCGAGCCCCGCCGCGGTGGCCGCCGCACCGAGCCCGTGGAAGCGGTTGAGGCCGGGCATCAGCCGGCCAGCCGGACGGTGACGTTCGACCCGTAGATCGCGAGGTCGAGCAGCAGGTCGACGATGACCACCAGGGTGATCGTGGTCCGCACCGCGCGGCCGACGGCGCGACCGACGCCGGCCGGCCCGCCCGTGGCGGTGAAGCCGTACCAGCAGTGGACGAGGATGATGATGGTCGCGAACACGAGCACCTTGCCGAACGACCAGAGCACGTCCTCCCGCGAGAGGAACTGCTCGAAGTAGTGGGCGTAGGTGCCCGACGACTGCTTGAACAGCAGCGTCGTGATGAGCGACGTCGAGACGTACGACGACAGCAGCCCGAGCACGTAGAGCGGGATGACCGCGACGAACCCGGCGAGCAGCCGCGTCGTCACCAGGTACGTCACCGGCCGCACGGAGATGGTCTCCAGCGCGTCGATCTCCTCGCTGACGCGCATCGCGCCGAGCTGGGCGGTGAAGCCGCAGCCGACGGTGGCCGACAGCGCGATCGCGGCGATGATCGGGGCGAGCACGCGGGTGTTGAAGTACGCGCTGATGAACCCGGTGTAGACCGACGCCCCGAGCGCGTTGAGCGACTTGTAGCCCTGCTGACCGACCTCCAGGCCGGTGAAGAAGGTCATGAAGACGACGATGACCACGGTGCCGCCGATGACGGCGAGGGCGCCGGTGCCGAACGCGACCTCCGACAGCAGCCGCACGGTCTCCTTGCGGTAGCGCCGGGCGACGACGGGCACGGCCGCGAACGACCGGCCGTGGAAGGCGACCTGCCGGCCGAGGTCCTCGAGCGCGGCCAGCGGCCGGCTCACGACACGGCCCAGCAGCCGCAGCGGCGCGTTGTAGTACGGCTCCGGGGGCAGGCTGCTGCGCGCCGTCATGCCGAGCTCACCCGAGGCCCTTCTGGGGCACGACCTCGCTGTACACCGAGCTGGCCACGAAGTTGATGACGAACAGCAGCATGAAGGTGAAGACGACGGACTGGTTGACGGCGTCGCCCACGCCCTTCGGCCCGCCGCCTGCGGTGAGGCCCTTGTACGACGCGACGAGCCCCGCGGCCAGCCCGAAGACGAGCGCCTTGATCTCCGCCTGCACCAGGTCGGGCAGCTGGGCCAGCGCGGTGAACGAGGCGATGTACGGGCCCGGCGAACCGCCCTGCACCACGACGGCGAAGAAGTAGCCGCCGACGACGCCGACGACCGAGACCAGCCCGTTCAGGAGCACCGCGACCAGGCCGACGGCCAGCACCCGCGGCACGACCAGGCGGTGCAGCGGGTCGACGCCGAGCACCTCCATCGCGTCGATCTCCTCGCGGATCTTGCGGGCCCCGAGGTCGGCGCAGATGGCCGACCCGGCCGCACCGGCGATGAGCAGGGCGGTGACGATCGGGCCGGCCTCGCGGATGACGGCGATGACCGACGCGCCGCCGTTGAGCGAGTTCGCGCCGAGCTGGCGGATCAGCGAGCCGACCTGCAGGGAGATGATGGCGCCGAACGGGATGGCCACCAGCGTCGTCGGCAGGATCGAGACGCTCGCGACGAACCAGCTCTGCTGCAGGAACTCGCGCCACTGGAACGGGCGGCGGAACAC
>DATMJH010000390.1:0-5830 GCA_035554015.1 Mycobacteriales bacterium | reverse complement strand
GACAGGGCTGGTGCGTTCGGTCCACCGGGCCAGCCCGCAAGGACCATTGAGGAACCGGTCCGGGCACGTCATCCTGATGGCCATGAGCGATGCGACGCTGTCGGTGCTGTTCGTCGCGAACGCCTGCGCCATCGCCGGTCTGCTCGTCCTCGTCGTCCGCGGCGTCCGCAAGACCGACTACTCGCGCTACGTCCCGCCGAACGTCGTCGACGGGCGTGGCGACGTGCGTCGCGACGGGAGGCGTGACGAGCGTCGCGACGAGGGTGGCGACGGGAGGCGTGACGTCGACGTCCCGGCGCCGCGCGTGTCGCTCGACGAGCTGCCCGTGCGGCAGGCGCACGCCGTCTCGCCCGACTGACCTGCTCCGTAGGGTGGCCGTGTGAAGGCCACCCTCCTGCTGTGCGACTACGCCCAGGTCGCGGGCGGCAAGCTCACCGCCGTCGGCGCCGGCTGGACGCACACCTCGCCGGTGACGACGCACGCCGTCGGCATCCTGCTCGACGTCCCGTGGGACCTGGCCAACAAGCGGATGGCGTGGCGGCTCGAGCTGCGCGACGCCGACGGCCGCCCGGTCACGCAGCTCGGCCCGGACGGCTCGGTGCCGGTGATGGCGGCCGGCGAGATCGAGGTGGGCCGACCGGTCGGGACGCCACCCGGCACGCCGATCCCGGTGTGCATCGCGATCCCGGTGCACGGCGTCGTGCTGCGCGCGTCGGCGCGGTACGCCTGGGAGTTCACCGTCGACGGCCAGACCCGGGACGAGTGGGTGCTGCGGTTCGGGACCCGCGACGCGTGAGGCGGTGCCGCCCGCGACACTGGCCCGCATGAGCTCTCCCGCCGACGAGCAGCAGCCGACCACGCCGCGCCTGCACGACGCGCTCGAGCCGCTGGCGTTCCTCGTCGGCACCTGGCGCGGGCACGGCGTCGGCGGCTACCCGACGATCGAGGAGTTCCGCTACGAGCAGGAGGTCGTCTTCTCGCACGACGGCCGGCCGTTCCTGCACTACGCCACCCGCTCGTGGGTGGTCGACGACGTCGGCAACCGGGTCCGGCCGGCGGCGTCGGAGGTCGGCTGGTGGCGACCGGGCGCCGAGCCGCGCGGCGTCGAGGTGATGCTGGCGCACCACACCGGCGTCGTCGAGGTCTACGTCGGCGAGGTCACCTTCACCCAAGTGGAGCTCGCGACCGACGTCGTCGCGCGGACGACGACGGCCAAGGAGGTCAACGGGTTCCGCCGGCTCTACGGGCTGGTCGGTGACGGGCCGGAGCGCGACCTCGCGTACGCGATCGACATGGCGGCGGTCGGCCAGCCGCTGCAGCCGCACCTGTCGGCGCGGCTGTCGCGGGTGGGCTGACCGGCGCGGACGGGCGCCGCGCGCCGCCCGGTGACCCACTTCCTGTCCCGCAGCAACATCATCGGGGCCGGATGATGTTGCTGCGGGACAGGAAGTGCGGCGCTGGCGCGTGTGGCCGCCTGCTGCGGGCCCGGACATAGGCTTTCGCGGGTGCCCGCTCCCGAGCGCACCTTCCGCGACGGCGCCCGCGCCGGGCTGCCCTACGCGGGCGCGTCGGGGGTGCTCGCGCTGTCGTTCGGCGTCGTCGCGACCGACGTCGGAGTGCCTGCGGTGGCGGCGATCGTGATGTCCGCCGTCGTGTTCGCGGGCTCGGCGCAGTTCGCCTCCATCGCCATCCTCGCGGCCGGGGGCGGCGTCGGAGCCGCGGCGGCCGCGGCGGCGCTGATGAACTCGCGGTTCGTGCCGATGGGCTTCGCCGTCGGGCCGTCGCTGAAGGGCAGCCGGGTGCGGCGTGCGCTCGAGGGCCAGGTGATGGTCGACAGCTCGTGGGCGATGGCCGCCAACGGCGACGGCAGCTTCGACCGGCGGTACATGTTCGGCCACACCGCCGTGCAGTACGTGGCCTGGGTGCTCGGCACCACGCTCGGCGTGGTCGTGCCGACGCTGGACGCCCGCGCGCTCGGGCTCGACGCGGTGTTCCCGGCGTTCTTCCTCACCATCCTCGGCGGGGAGCTGCGCGACCGGCACCAGCGCCAGGGCGATCGCACCGCCGGGCGTGCCGGTGCTCGTCGCGTCGGCCGCGGCGCTGATCGGGCTGCGCACGCCGGTGCCCGGCACCGAGCGCACCGACGGCGCCGGACCGGCCATCGAGGGAGCGCCGTCGTGAGCGCCGGCGCCGTCGTGAGCGCCGGCAGCGTCGTGCGCGCCGGCGCCGTCGTGCGCACCGGCACCGTCCTGAGCGCCGGCGCGGCGCGGCGAGGAGCGCCGTCGTGAGCGCCGGGACCGTCTGGCTCGTCATCGCGCTGGCCGCCCTCACCACCGTCGTCACCAAGGGCGCCGGACCGGCTGCGACCGGCTCGCGCGAGCTGCCCGCGCCCGCGGTGCGCGTCGTCGTCCTGCTCGCCGCGCCGCTGCTGACCGCGCTCGTCGTCACCAACGCGCTCGCCGACGGGCAGGAGCTGCGGGTGGGCGCCGACACCGCCGGCGCCGTCGCGGCCGCGCTGCTGGTGTGGCGGCGCGCGCACGTGGTGGTCGTGGTGGTCGTGGCCGCGGCGATCACGAGTTTCCTGCGCCTCGTCGGGTAAGTGCCGTCACGCGATCGCCACACGATCGCAGCGCGACATCGGGCGTCGCTGCCCCGCTGAGCGGCGACAACGGACGGCGGGCGGAGAGGAGCACCACCGTGGCCGACGACCAAGCGGACACCTCGCGGGCGACGCGAGCCGGCGAGGGCGAGAGCGCGTTCTGGACGTGGATCCTGCCCGTGATGAGCTTCCTGGTCGGCGTCGCGCTGGCCGGGTTCCTGTTCTTCCTGTTCTTCGACGACGACGACGACAGCACCGAGCTGCTGCCCGACCCGTCGCCGACCCCCACCGCGACGGCCGACGACGACGACCAGCTCGTCGTCCGCGTGCCGGCCCCGTGCGTCGAGGCGGCCGAGGCCGCCAACGCCGTGGCCGGCGCCCTGGGCGACGTCGCCGCCGCGGTCCGCGATCTCGACGCGCGCGAGGTGCAGGACACGCTCGACGCCATCCAGCGGCTGCAGCCCGACGTCGAGCGCGTGTCGCAGGAGTGCCTCGACATCGCGGCCGACGCGGAGATCATCACGCCGACGCCGACGGCGGAGCAGTCACCCACGCCGTCGCCGTCCCCGACCTCCTGACCGCGTGAACCGTCGGGTGGACGCCGCCGTCGCGGTGTGGGTGGTGCTCTGGCTGCTGCTGGGCATCTGGACCGGCATGGAGGTCTGGCGGCTGTCCGACTTCACCGTCACGGTGGAGGACAGCGGCTACGCGATCGACAGCGCCGGGCGGGCTCTGGTCTCGCTCGACCCGGTGCCGGTCGTCGGAGACCGGTCGGCGGAGATCGGCCTGCAGGTGCGGGAGAACGCGGCCGACATCGTGGCCGACGCGCAGCGGGCGCGCGACTCGTTCCGCCGGCTGGCCGTGCTGCTCGGCGTCGTCGTCGCGCTGGTGCCCTCGGTGCCCATCGTGCTGCTGCGCACCGTCGTGCGGCGCATGCTCCTGCGCGCGGCGTGACGCATGGCGCGGTGGCGACGGGGGGAGCGGCGCCGCGCTGAGGGCCGGCGCGGGTTCTGGGACGCCTACGCCGCGATCGTCGTCCGGCTGCGCTGGCTGGTCGTGGCGTTCTGGGCCGCCGTCACCGCGACGCTGCTGTCCCTGCCGACGCCGTCGACCGACGCCGGTGACCTCGGCGGCTTCGGCACCGGCAACCCCGCCATCGCGGCCGAGCTGCGGTCGTTCGAGATCTTCGGCGTCCCACTGCTGAGCCGCGTCGTCGTCGTGCAGCACGACCCGGCCGGACTGTCGGCGTTCGCCCAGGCCGAGGCGGTGCTGCGCTCGGTCGCGCTGACGCAGGGCTCCTACGACACGCCGATCCTGGGTGCGCTGCCGGTGCCGGACACCTTCGGCGTCACGCCGGGGGCCCAGGGTGACGGGACGACCTTCCTCACCTACCTGTTCCTCGACCCGCGGTCGGGATTCGGCTACCAGACCGCCGCTGCCGAGCAGTGGGCCGGCGAGCAGCTCACCGACCCCGACGACGCCTACGTCGGCGTCACCGGCTCGGTGCCGGCGCGCGCGGCGCAGGCCGAGATCGTCGAGCGGGAGCTGCACACCCTCGAGCTGGTCACGGTGCTCGCGGTGCTGCTCATCGTCGGGGTGACCTTCCGGTCGGCGGTGGCGCCGGTGCTCACCCTGCTGACGGCGGGCAGCGCGGTGCTCGTGACCCTGGGCGTGGCCGGCCGGGTCGCGCAGCTGCTCGGCGTGTCGATCCCGCCGGACCTGCGGCCGCTGATCGTGGCGCTGCTGCTCGGCGTCGTCACCGACTACTGCATCTTCTTCCTGTCGGGGCTGCGGCACCAGATCGCCTCGGGCGGCACACGGCTCGACGCCGCGCGCGCCGCGACCCGTGACTTCGCGCCGATCGTCGCCGTCGCCGGGCTGACCGTCGCGACCGGCACCGCGACGCTCATCGTCGCCGAGTCGGCGCTGTTCCGCGGGTTCGGCCCGGGCATGGCGCTGACCGTCTTCGTCGGCATGGCCGTCGCGGTGACGCTCGTGCCGGCGCTGATGGCGCTCGTCGGCGGACGGGCCTTCTGGCCGGCGCCGCCCGCACCGACCCACGGCAAGGACCCGCTGCCGTCGGTCGTCACCCGTGCGGTGACGCGGCCGACCTCGGCGGCGCTGATCGCGCTGGGCTGCTTCGTGGTGCTGGCGCTCGCCGCGATCCCGCTGACCCGGCTGGACCTCGGGCTCGGGTTCGTGCAGTCGCTGCCGGGCGACGAGCCGGCGGCCCGCGCGGCCACGGCCGCCGCGGAGGGCTTCGCGCCAGGCATCCTGTCGCCGACCGAGGTGCTCGTCGAGGCCGGCGGCATCACCCGCCAGCGAGAGGAGCTGCGCGAGCTCGGCGACATCCTCGAGCGGCAGCCCGGCGTCGCCGACGTGCTCGGCCCCGGCGACGCGCCGCCGATCGGGGAGTTCAACGTGCTGCTCGCCCGGTCGGGCGACGCCGCGCGCTTCCTCGTCGTGCTCGACAGCGAGCCGCTCGAGGCGGCGGCGATCAACTCCGTCGAGTCGCTGCGGCAGCGGATGCCGGCGCTGCTGGGCGTCGCGGGGCTGCGCGACGCGCGGGTCAGCCTGGCCGGCGACACGGCGCTGGCGGAGGGGATCGTCCGCGAGACCAGCGGCGACCTGGTGCGGATCAGCATCGCGGCGCTGGCGGCCAACCTGCTCATGCTCGTGGTGTTCCTGCGGGCGCTCGTGGCGCCGCTGTACCTGCTGGCGACCAACGTGCTGGCGCTGTGCGCGACGCTCGGCGTGACGGTGTGGGTGTTCCAGGACCTGCTCGGCCAGGAGGGGCTGACGTTCTACGTGCCGTTCGCCGCAGCGGTGCTGCTGGTGTCGCTGGGCTCGGACTACAACATCTTCGCGGTCGGGCACATCTGGTCGCTGGCCTCGCGCCGGCCGCTGCGGCAGGCGATCGCGGTGGCGGTGCCGCAGTCGACCCGGGCGATCACCTCGGCCGGCGCGGCGCTCGCGGTGAGCTTCGGGCTGCTGGCGCTGGTGCCGCTGCGGCCGTTCCGCGAGCTGGCGTTCGCGCTCGCGTTCGGGATCGCCGTCGACGTGCTCGTCGTCCGGACGCTGTTCGTGCCGTCGCTGCTGACCGTCGTCGGGCCGGTGAGCGGGTGGCCGTCGAAGGCGCTGCGACGCCGGCGGGGCCCGGGTGAGCGGCCCGAGCAGCTGATCGGTGAGCAGATCAGCCGAGCCACATGACGAGCAGGGTGAGGCAGACGA
>DATMJH010000389.1:0-4393 GCA_035554015.1 Mycobacteriales bacterium | reverse complement strand
TTCGTCATCACCCGCTCCGGCGCGTAGACGAAGCCGGTGCCCTCGATCCGTCGGCGGCAGGCGTCGGCCACCCCTGTGATCTTCAGGATCGACGGCCGGGCGCGCTGCAGCCCGGGGCTCGCCGCGACCGCCGGGTCGGGCGGAGCGACCTCGCGCACGTCGGTGGGCCGGAGCCCGCCGAAGACCTCCGGGAAGCCGCGGTCGTCGATCAGGCGGCGGAACGAGGCGAAGAACCGCTGCGCGCTGCCGGGCACCGCGGCGTCGACGGCCTGCAGCACCTCCGACCGGCGCACCTCGGCCGCGAGCCGGGTGAACGACGACGAGGCCACCGCCGTGCCCACCAGCCACGCCACCAGCAGCAGGCTGACCACGCTCACCAGCGCGCCGCCGACGGCGTCCACCGTGCGGGCCGGGTGCCAGGTCAGCCGGTCGCGGAGCGAGGCTCCGACGACCGTGGCGATCAGCTGCCCGACCGTCGCCGCCACGAACACCACGCCGATCCCGACCAGCGGCCGGGGCAGGTCCTGCAGGAAGGCCGAGTCGGCCACTGCGGGTGCCGCCTTGGCGCCGACGACGCCGCCGCCCAGGAAGCCGACGAACGACAGCGCGCCGACGACGAACCCCTGCCGGTAGCCGGAGACGGCGAACAGCAGGGCGACAGCGACGAGCACCAGGTCGAGGGCGTTACCCGGCACCGGTGGCCTCCGCGTCTCGGGCCGCGTCGATCTCCTCCGGCGTCGGCCGGCCGCCCACCCGCCGCGGGCTGCTGCGCAGGGCCAGCGCCAGCGTGTCGGCGTCGAGCTCGCGCCGTCGGCCGGTGTCCCACGGAACCGCCCACCCACCGAGCTCGAGAAGCTTGTCGAGCAGCCCCGCCGTGAACCCCCAGACCAGCAGGTCGTGCACCTCGAAGGCCGGTCCGACCCAGCCGCTGGGGTGGGTGACCTGCAGCCGGTTGGCCGGGTCGACGAGGTCGGCCAGCGGCACCCGCGCCACCGCGGCGACCTCGGCGGTGTCGACCGCGGCGACGTCGTGCGGCTCGCGCCACCAGGCGACCACCGGGTGCACGACGAAGCCCGACGGCGGCAGCCACAGCGCCGGGAGGACGCCGAGCAGCTCGACGCTGTCGGAGCGCAGCCCGACCTCCTCCTCGGCCTCGCGCAGCGCGGCACGCACGTGCCCGGCGTCGTCCACCGCCCCGTCCTCCGGGTCCAGCGCGCCACCGGGGAACGCCGGCTGACCGGCGTGCGAGCGCAGCGTGGCGGCCCGCTCGATGAGCAGCACCTCGGGCCCGCGCTCGCCGTCGCCGAACAGGCACAGCACCGCGGAGTGCCGGTGCTGGCCCGGCGGCGGCAGGAACCTCGACAGCTGCTCGCCGCGCACGCCCGGCAGCGCGCCGACGAGGGTGACGAGCCACGGCGGCACCGTGGCAGCGGTCACGGCCGGACCCCGAGGTGCTCGGCGACGAGCGCCTCGAGCTGCGCGACGTCGCGGAGCTCGCCGCTCTGCACGTGCGCCACCGTGCCGTCGGCCTCCAGGAACACCGTGATCGGCAGGCCGGCACCGAACGGCGGCTTCACCTGGCCCAGGTCGTCGACGACGCTCGGCCAGGTCATGCCGTGCTCGGCCGCGAAGGTCAGCGCGCTGACGGCGCTGTCCTCGTAGAGCACGCCCACCAGCCCGACGTCGTCGCCGACGCGCTCGCGCCACTTCGCCAGGACGGGCACCTCGTCGACGCACGGCGCGCACCACGACGCCCACAGGTTGACCAGCGTCGGCCGGCCGGGCGGCGCGGCGTCGAGGTCGACGGCGTCGCCGCCGCCGAGGCACGGCAGCTCGAGGTCGGGCATCTGCGGGCCGAGTCCCTCGGGGCACGGCTCGAGGTCGGCCGCCGCCCGCAGCGCCGCGAGCTCGGGGGCCTCGCGCCGCTCGACGGTGGCGGGGTCGCCGTCCGTCAGCAGGCCGACGACCAGGGCGACGACCGCGACGACGGCCACCAGGCCGAGCGCGACCAGGCGCCACCGGTCGACGGGGTCCGCGTCGCCGGGCGGAGCCGGCTCGGTCGGCTCGTGCAGGTCGGTGCTCATGCGGACACCGCCACCTGCTCCGGCGTCCTGACCAGCCCGGCCGCCACCTCGGGGTCGGTCGGCCCGGTGCCGTACGACGGGCAGAGCCGGGCGATCGCGCAGGCACCGCAGGCGGGCTTGCGCGCGTGGCACACCCGGCGGCCGTGGAAGATCACACGGTGGCTGAACATCGTCCACTCGCTGCGCGGCAGCAGGTCGGCGACGGCGGCCTCGACCTTGACCGTCCTGTTCGGCGGTCCAGCCGAAGCGGCGCACGAGCCGGCCGAAGTGGGTGTCGACGGTCAGCCCGGGCACGCCGAAGGCGTTGCCGAGCACCACGTTCGCCGTCTTGCGGCCGATGCCCGGCAGCGCGACGAGGTCGGCCATCCGGGCGGGCACCTGGCCGTCGTGCCGCTCGACCAGCGCCGCACCGAGCCCGATCAGGCTGCTCGCCTTGTTCCGGAAGAACCCGGTCGGGCGGATGAGCTCCTCGAGCTCGGTGCGGTCCGCCGCGGCGTAGTCGGCCGCGGTCGGGTACCGCGCGAACAGCCCGGGCGTCACCTCGTTGACCCGCTTGTCGGTGCACTGCGCGGACAGCACGGTCGCGACCGCCAGCTCCAGCGGCGTCCGGAAGTCCAGCTCGCAGTGCGCGTCGGGGTACAGCGCCGCGAGCTCGCGGTTCGTGCGGCGGGCCCGGCGCACCAGCGCCAGGCGGCTCTCGGGCCGCTCGCCGTCCGACCGCGCCCCGTGCTGCACGGCCTCGACTCTACGGTCCGCGGGCCACCCCGGCTCGCCGGTCGCGCGGCGCGCGCAGGCCCGCGATCGGCGACCACGGTCACGGTCACGGAGCACGCCTCCGGAGCGCGGCGCGTCCGGGGGGCCCGCATGCCGGGCCGCCTGCGCCGGGCGGGTGATGTCGGGCGACGGGCCCTCAAGCCCATGGCGGATCGTGACGACGGCTTCGGTGTCGGTCACGGAGAGTGACCATGGGACGGAGGGCAGCGGGATGGATCAGCAGGGCGTGCCGGTGGCGGACCCGCCTGGCCTGGCCTCGGTGGCGCCGGCTCCGCGCTCGCGCAAGGGCGGGCCCAAGCCGGTGCCCGAGCGTCAGGAGGTGTTCGCGCACCTCACGCTCGAGTCGCTGCGGGCCTACCGCCGCGCGCTCGGCGAGGAGGAGAGCCGCGTCTCGTACTGGCGGCGCATCCTGCAGGCCCGGCTCGACCTGCTGCGCGCCGCCCTCGACGGCACGTCCGCCCGCGACGTCGACACCGAGGCGCTGCGCCCGGTGCTCACCGACGCGCGGGTCGGTGCGGGCCGGCAGGCGCTCGTCGCCGTCGTCCCCGTCGACGACATCCCGCCGCTGCCGCGGATCGAGCAGCTCTGGGAGCGCCAGGTCGACCCGGCCGACGAGCCCGCCGCCCGCGAGCTCGAGGCCGACCTCGCCCGAGCCGAGCGGGAGCTCTCGGACTACCGCGCCGCGCTGCACCGCCGCATCGCCGCGGCGACCGGCGAGCTCATCGCCCGGTACCGCGAGCAGCCGTCGCTGTGCCTGTCCGTGCTGCCGCTGCCGGCCGAGCGGGTGCTCGCCGCCGGCTGACCCGCCGGCTGCCCGAACGGGCACGTCACCCGGACGGGAGTGCATGCCGCTGCCGCCGTGGGGGGACCATGGTCGCGTGGCGCTGCTGCCCCTGACCCTGCTCCTGCCGCTCGCCCTGCTCGGCCTCATGCTGGCCATGGAGCGGGTCGAGCGGCCGCTGCGCGTCGAGTCGGTCACCGACGAGCTCGAGTCCTTCCTCGACACGGCCCGGCCGGAGGAGGTCGAGACGTTCGTCAGCGACGGGTTCGCCCCCGCGCTCGAGCGCTACTGGCGCCGGCGGCGGCTGAGCCGGCTGCTGCCCACGCGACCCCGCTGACCCCCTGACCGAGCCGCAGCGGGGCCCCCGCTGCATCCGCTGCGACGGCACCGGCGCCGCCTCCGGGCGGTCTTCCGGGACTCCGGAGCGGTGACGTGGGACACTCTGCGGTCGGCGGGAACGACCCGCACGCAACGAGCGGAGGTCGCGACGTCGTGGACGAGGTGCTGTCGAGGGCCGGGCTGTTCCAAGGGGTGGCCCCTGAAGCGGCCGAGGCGCTGGCCGGTGCCCTGACCTACGGCGACTACTCGCGCGGCGCGCACGTCTTCGACGAGGGCGAGCAGGGCGACACCCTGTTCATCGTGCTCTCGGGCAAGATCAAGATCGGTCGCCGCGCCGCCGACGGCCGCGAGAACATGCTCTCGGTGATGGGTCCGAGCGACATGTTCGGCGAGCTGTCGCTGTTCGACCCGGGGC
>DATMJH010000388.1:0-7607 GCA_035554015.1 Mycobacteriales bacterium | reverse complement strand
GACCGGCGGCGGCACCTGGCGGACGATCTCGTGCAGCAGGTCCTCGACGCCCTCGCCGGTCTTGGCGCTCACGCGCAGCACGTCGGCGGCGCTCGGCTTCGGCTTCCGGGTCGGCTTCCTCGGCCTGCTGCACCTCGAGATCGTCCGTGAGCGGCTCGAGCGCGAGTACGACCTGTCGCTCATCTCGACGGCGCCGAACGTCGTCTACCGCGTCGTGATGGAGGACGGCACCGAGCTGATCGTCACGAACCCGAGCGACTGGCCGGCCGGGAAGATCGCCGAGATCCACGAGCCGGTCGCGCGCGCGACGCTGCTCGCGCCGAGCGAGTACATCGGCGCGATCATGGAGCTGTGCCAGGCGCGGCGCGGTCAGCTGCTCGGCATGGACTACCTGTCGGAGGACCGCGTCGAGCTGCGCTACACGCTGCCGCTCGCCGAGATCATCTTCGACTTCTTCGACAACCTGAAGTCGCGCACCCGCGGGTACGCGTCGCTGGACTACGAGACCACCGGCGAGCAGGCGTCGAAGCTGGTCAAGGTCGACATCCTGCTGCAGGGCGAGCCGGTCGACGCCTTCAGCGCGATCGTGCACGCCGACAAGGCGTACGCCTACGGGACGTCGATGACGTCGAAGCTGCGTGAGCTCATCCCGCGCCAGCAGTTCGAGGTGCCGATCCAGGCCGCGGTCGGCTCGCGCGTCATCGCCCGGGAGAACATCCGCGCCATCCGCAAGGACGTGCTCGCCAAGTGCTACGGCGGCGACATCAGCCGCAAGCGCAAGCTGCTCGAGAAGCAGAAGGAGGGCAAGAAGCGGATGAAGATGGTGGGGCGCGTGGAGGTGCCCCAGGAGGCCTTCATCGCGGCCCTGTCGACCTCGGAGGCGGCAGCCGGCAAGGGCTGAGCCGCGGCGCTGCGTGATCGTTCGCGAGACGCCGGGGGAAGACGCCGGGTGATCTCTCTTACCCCGGCCTCTCGTGCTGGTGAGGGTGCTCGAGGGGCGCCGCAGCGCGAGACGCCGGGGGGAGGCGCCGGGCGGTCACACGTCCCCCGGGCTCTCGTGCGACCGCGGGGGGACCTGGAGGCCGGACAGGTCGATGCCGTCGCGCCGTGGCACCGCGACGTCGAGCAGGTCGCGCACGTGGCCGGTCTCGTTGAGGCTGACGACGCCGCGCCGGCCGGCGCGGGACACCGCGACCCGCTGCACCGAGCAGTAGGCGGGGGCGTACCAGAGCGGCCGCTGGACGCCGAGGACGTCGCCGAGCAGCGCGTTGCAGGCGCCGGCGTGGGTGAACAGCACGGCCCGGCCGCCGGGGTGGGCGGCGGCGATGCGGTGCACGGCGCCGACGACGCGGGCCCGGAAGGCGTCCGGGTCGACGTCCGGCGAGTACAGGTCGCCCCGCGCGAGGGCGTGCCACCTCGGGTCGCCCTCGGCCCTGAGCTCCTCGACCGGCACGTAGCTGCCGTCCGCGCTGTCGAACTCGGCGATGCCCGGCTCGACGGCCACCGGCAGCCCGAGCGCCGACGCCAGCGGCGCCGCCGTCTCCCGGGCCCGGCGGGCGGGTGAGCTGTAGACGGCGTCGACGTGGTCGTGCAGCAGCGCGGCGGTGACCCGCGCGGCCTGCTCCCGCCCCCGGGCCGACAGCTCCGGATCGGCCGGGCCGCCGCCGTCGACGGCGTCGACCCGGACGGGCAGGCCGTGCCGGACGAGGACGAGCTCCACGCCCGGCGACGCTAGCGGCACGCACACTGGACGGCGTGCCCAGCGCCCTGCCCGACGGTGATCCCGCGCCGCCGTCCGGCGCGCTGCCGGAGCACGCGCTGGTCGGGTTGGGTGACCGGCCGTTCGGCGTCTACCTACACGTGCCGTTCTGCGCGACCCGCTGCGGCTACTGCGACTTCAACACCTACACCGGCCTCGAGCACCTGCAGGGCGGCTTCGTCGACGCCGCCGTGGCCGAGCTGCGGCTCGCCCGCCGGGTGCTCGGCGACCCGCCGCCGGTGCAGACCGTCTTCGTCGGCGGCGGCACCCCGACGCTGCTCCCGCCGGAGGACCTCGGCCGGCTGCTGCGCGCCGTCGACGGCGAGCTCGGGCTCGCGCCGGGTGCGGAGGTCACGACCGAGGCCAACCCCGACTCGGTCGACGATCGCAGCCTCGCGGTGCTGCGCGAGGCCGGCTTCACGCGGGTGTCGTTCGGCATGCAGTCGGCCGTGCCGCACGTGCTGCAGGTGCTCGACCGCACGCACACTCCCGGCCGGCCCGAGCAGGCGGCCAGGGCCGCGGTCGCCGCGGGGTTCGAGCAGGTGTCGCTCGACCTCATCTACGGCACGCCGGGCGAGAGCGACGACGACTGGCGCCGGTCGCTCGAGGCCGCGCTGTCGGTGGCGCCGACGCACGTGTCGGCCTACGCCCTGATCGTCGAGGAGGGCACCGCGCTGGCCCGCCGGGTGGCGTCCGGGGCGCTGCCCGCCCCCGACGACGACGTGCTCGCCGACCGCTACCTGGCGGCCGACGCCGCGCTGGCCGAGCTGGGCTGGTACGAGGTGAGCAACTGGGGTGAGCCGTGCCGCCACAACCTCGGCTACTGGCGCGGCGGCGACTGGTGGGGCGTCGGTCCGGGCGCGCACAGCCACGTCGGCGGCGTGCGGTGGTGGAACGTCAAGCACCCCGGTGCCTACGCGCAGCGGCTGGCCGCCCACCGGTCGCCGGCGGCGGCCCGCGAGGTGCTCTCCGCGGAGGACCGCCGGGTCGAGCGCGTGCTGCTCGAGCTGCGGCTGCGGGACGGCCTGCCGCTCGGCGTGCTGCGGGCCGCGGGGCGCGCGGCGGCCGCCGAGCACGCCGAGGCGGGCCTGCTCGACCAGCGAGCGCACGAGGGCGGCCGGGCGGCGCTGACGCTGCGGGGTCGACTGCTCGCCGACGCCGTCGTGCGCGACCTGGTCGACTGACCGCCGCTCGTCAGCTCACCGGGCTGGGCGGCAGCGCGGAGCGGGCCTTCGGAAGTGCTCCGTGCGCAAGCACTATCGTGCGCGCGTGTCTCGGCTGGAGGTGACGCTGCCGGGGCGGGCCAGCAGCGTGCCCCCGGCCCGCCGGTTCGTCGAGCGCACGCTCGAGAGCTGGGACCTCACCGGCGCCGGGTGGACGGCGGCGCTGCTGGTCAGTGAGCTGGCCGCCAACGCCGCGCTGCACGCCGGCACCGACTTCACCGTCGTCGTCGAGCGGACCGGTGACCGGGTGCGGCTCGAGGTGCACGACGGGTCGGCCACGGTCCCCCGGCAGCGCCGGCACAGCAGCGAGGCGACGACGGGGCGGGGGCTGCACCTGGTCGCGGAGCTGGCGGACGCCTGGGGGGTCCAGGCGACCGCCGCCGGCAAGCTCGTGTGGGTAGAGCTGAGTGCCCGGCAGCCGCGCGTCGACCGCACGGAGGAGGGGGTCGACGTCGACGCCCTGCTCGCCGGGTTCACCGACGAGGTGGACGAGCCCCGGGCGGGTCGGCGTCCGCCGATGGCGCGCGCCGCCTGACCCGGGGCGGCCGAGCTACGCGCTGCGCCGGCCGCCGTCCTCGACGGCCGTGACGATCTGGCCCACCCGGGCCCGGCTCACACCCGCGGCCCGCGCGATGGCGTCGTAGCTCAGACCGCCGTGCGACAGCGCACGGATCGCCCGGTCGCGCTCACGCACCAGCCGGTCGTGCTCCTCGCGGAGCTGGCGCATCCGGTCGCGGGCCCGCTCGGCGCGCCGCAGCGCGCGAGCCACCTCACGATCCGCGCTCGGCGGTGCACTGGCGGTCATGGAGGACGCCTCGGCAGGAACGCCCCGGCAGTCGAGGCGACGGCGCCAAGATGGCCCGGCGACGTCAGCACGGGTCCTCCGGGCGGCGGCGACGGCGTTGCGCCGTTCGGGCGCATCTCCGTGTCGAGCCATGTCATTCCCGACACTCCGGACCTATGGTGTCAAGCGACTGGACGGGGGGGTGGGGTGGTGGTGCGCAGCGGCAGCGGGCGGCCGTCGTCCGCCTCCGCGACGGCCCCCCCGGAGGTCGTCGCTGCCCCCGGCGGCATCCGGCTCGAGACGGTCCTGCGGCACGCCTCCGACGCCGTCGTCCTGTGCGATGCCGACGGTCGCGTCCTCGACGGCAACGACGCCGCCGACGACGCCCTCGGTGCCCGCTGCCGGTCCCCCGAGGTCGTCGGCGTGCCCCTGGCCGACCTGCTGCCCGAGGAGGTGCGCGGGGAGCTCACCGCCGCGTACGAGCGGCTTCGGGCCGGCGAGGAGATCACGACCGTCGTCGTCGCGTCGGCCGGAGCGGTCGTGCGGCTGCACGTCGGCGGAGTGCTCCACCACGACCGGCTGGAGGGCATGGTCGTCGTGTGGCGGCCGGGCGCGAACGGTCGCCTCCGGCCCGCGTCCCGCGCGCTCGGTCCGGCCGAGGAGCTGCGCCGGGGTGTCGCCGAGCAGCAGCTGCGCCTGCACTACCAGCCGATCGTCGAGCTGGTCGGCGCGCGGCCGGTCGCCACCGAGGCGCTCGTGCGCTGGCAGCACCCGCACCGCGGCCTCATCGGCCCCGGCCAGTTCATCGGGCTGGCGGAGCGGGCCGGCCTCGTGGTCGACCTCGGGGCCTGGGTGCTGCGCGAGGCGTGCCGCACGGCGGCCGCCTGGCTGGCCGACACCGAGCCACCGCTGCGCGTCACGGTGAACCTGTCCGCGCACCAGCTGCGGGGCGACGGCCTCGTGACGTCGCTGCGGCAGGCGATGGCCGAGACCGGGTGCCCGGCAGAGAGCCTCGTGCTGGAGGTCACGGAGACGGCGGTCATGGCCGATCTCGCCGCCGCCGTGCGGACCCTCGCGGAGCTGAAGGAGCTCGGCGTCGGGCTGGCCATCGACGACTTCGGCACCGGCTACAGCTCGCTGCTGTATCTCAAGAAGTTCCCGGTCGACTCCATCAAGATCGACCGGACGTTCGTCGCCGGGCTCGGTCGGGACCCCGACGACACCGCCATCGTGGCCGCCACGGTCGCCCTGGCGCACAGCGTCGACGTGCGGTGCGTGGCCGAGGGTGTCGAGACCGTGGAGCACCTCGACCTGCTGCGCGGCATGGGCTGCGACTTCGCGCAGGGCTACCTGTTCTCCCAGCCCCTCGACCTCGCCTCCCTGCGCGAGTGGTTCGAGGTGCACCTGCCCGCCGAGCGCCCGACGGTCGGGGCGGTCGCGATCGGCACGCTGCCGGCCGCGGTCCGCGACCTGCTCCGCGAGGGCGCGAGCCTGCACACCATCGCGGCCGCCCTGAACGGGCAGGGCAGCCGCACGGCGCGCGGCACGCGCTGGAGTGCGCGCACCGTCGCCCGGCTCATCGCGCACCTCGACAGCGGCGACTGAGCGTCGCGGCTCAGCGGCGGGCGCCGGCGGCCACGCTCGTGCGGGGCGGGAGCGCCTCGACGGGCCAGGTCTGCACCGGACCCGGCGGTCGGCGCAGCCGGTGCTCCGGCGCGCGCGGCGCGTCGGAGCACCGGCTGCGCCGTCGCGAGCACCTCGTGCCGACGGGCGGTGCTCATGAGGTTGCCGCGCATCACGGCGAGGTCGTCGGCACCCGGCTGCAGCAGCACGACGGCGGTGCCGCGCTCGCGCAGCCGGTGCGCCTCCCAGCCGAGCCTTCGGCCGGCCGAGCGGCGCATCGCGCCCCGCACCCGCCCCCGGCCCGCACCGGCGAGGTCCTCCGGCCGGCTGGAGAGCGGGTTGAGGCACAGCACGACGTCGAGGTCGGCGCGGGCGACGCAGTCCAGGTTCGACGGGGACCACGCGCCGCCGTCGACGTAGCGCCGGCCGTCGACGAGCACCGGGCGGTACAGGCCCGGCACGGCGCAGGAGGCGGCCACGGCCGTCGACAGGTCGGCCCGCGGGGCGTCCTCACGGCCGAACACGACCCGCCGCCCGGTGGCGACGTCGGTGGCGACGACCCACAGCGCCGGGTGGTCGGCCCAGCCGGACGGCACCACGCGCTGCACCGTCTCGCGCAGCGGACGGGTCGACATCACCCCTCGCGGCGCGAAGGCCGCCGCGGCGGCGCCCAGCCGGTGCCGCCGGGGATTGCGCAGCGCTCGGACGCCGAGCCCGAGCGAGTGCGGGCGCAGGTCCGGCACGCCCTTGCGCCGCACCAGCACGCCCCCGGCGGACCGGTCGGCCTCGTCGGTCGGCTGCCCGGTGGCGTCGAGCAGGCCGGGGAAGCTCTCCCCGGCCGAGTGCGCCACCATGAACCACGGCGGCACCCCGCCGGCCAGCAGCGCGCCGATCATCGACCCGGCCGAGGTGCCGACGACGACGTCGGCGCCGGCAGGGTCCCACTCGGTGGTCTCCGCCACGGCGGCCAGCGCGCCGGCCAGCCAGGCGCCGCCGAGCACCCCCCCGGCGCCCAGCACCAGCCCGATGCGCGGGCGCTCGCCCGCTCCCGCGACGACTCTCACGCCGGACAGCATCCCAGCCGCGTCGGTGCGCTGCGCCGGGCCCGCTCGTACACTTGGCACTCTGCCCCGACGAGTGCCACTGCCGCGGGGACGTCGCCGTGTCGAGGAGGTGCGCCCGTGCTCGACGACCGCAAGCTCGAGGTCCTGCGCGCCATCGTCGAGGACTTCGTCTCCACCCACGAGCCGGTCGGCTCGAAGGCGCTCGCCGAGCGGCACCGGCTCGGCGTCAGCCCCGCGACCGTCCGCAACGACATGGCGGCGCTGGAGGAGGAGGGGTACATCACGCACCCGCACACCAGCGCGGGACGCGTGCCCACGGACAAGGGATACCGGCTGTTCGTCGACCGGCTCTCGACGGTGAAGCCCCTCTCGGCGGCCGAGCGGCGCGCCATCCAGTCCTTCCTCGAGGGCGCCGCGGACCTCGACGACGTCGTCCGCCGCACCGTCCGGCTGCTCGCCCAGCTGACCCGGCAGGTCGCCGTCGTGCAGTACCCGAGCCTGTCGCGCAGCGCGGTGCGCCACCTCGAGATCGTGCACCTGGCGCCGTCGCGGCTGCTGCTCGTGCTCATCACCGACACCGGACGGGTCGAGCAGCGGGTGCTCGAGCTGCCCGCCGAGCTGTCCGACGACGACGTCGCCGAGCTCCGCACCGCGTTCGGCAGCCGGCTGCACGGCGTCCGCCTGGTGGACGCGCCGGCTGCGGTGTCGGACCTGCCCGCGTCCGCGCCGCCGGGCATCCGCCCGGTGCTCACCAGCGTCATGTCCGTCGTCCTCGAGACGCTGGTCGAGCAGCCGGAGGAGCGCATCGCGCTGGCCGGCACCGCGAACCTCACCCGGCACGCGCTCGACTTCCCGCACACGCTGCGCCCCGTCCTGGAGGCGCTCGAGGAGCAGGTCGTGCTGCTCAAGCTGCTCGGCGAGGTCCACGACCCGACCACCGTGCACGTCAAGATCGGCGAGGAGAACAGCGTGGAGGGACTGCGGTCCACCTCCGTGGTGACCGTCGGCTACGGCCCCGAGGCGTCCGCGTACGGCGGGCTCGGCGTGGTCGGCCCGACCCGCATGGACTACGCCGGCAACATGGCGCAGGTGCGCGCCGTCGCGCGGTACGTCGGCGAGCTGCTGGCGGGAGCCTGATGGCCACCGACTACTAC
>DATMJH010000387.1:0-2083 GCA_035554015.1 Mycobacteriales bacterium | reverse complement strand
GCGGCGCGCTCATGGCGGCCGGGTTCTTCCTCGCGGTCCGCGGTGCGATCACCGTGGTGGTCGGGCCGGTGTTCGGCGAGATCATGCCGACCTTCCCGCTGTACCTCGGCTCCGCCCTGCTCGTCGAGCTGCTGGCGGTGGTGCTGCCGCTCTCGCGCCGACCGCTCGTGTTCGGCGCGGTAGCCGGCGTCGTCGTCGGCACGCTCGGCCACGCCACCGAAGCGGCGTGGACGCAGGTGTTCCAGACGCTGTCGTGGGGCAGCGACATCGCCGTCGAGGGCACCCTCATGGCGCTGGTCGGCGGCGTCGCCGGCGGCCTGATCGGCGCCCTGCTCGCCACCGGCCTGCGCCGCCGGCTGCCACGGCCGGCCGTCGCGCGCACCGTGCTCGTCGCGAGCCTGCTCGCGCTGTCCGCCGCCGTCGCCAACGGGCTGGTCGCCACGGTGCCCGACGACGTGCAGGCCACCTTCACGTTCGAGGACGTGCAGGCCGACCCACGCACCGCGCACGTCGGCGTGCGGCTCGACCCGGCCGACGCCGTCGACGACCCGTCGTGGGTGCAGATCACGGCCTGGCAGGGCGACGGCCTGGTCGTCACCGAGCTCGAGCGCACCGGCGAGGGCGAGTACCGCACGACCGAGCCGGTGCCCCTGCACGGCACCTGGAAGACGCTGCTGCGACTGCACGACGGACGCCGGCTCACCGCGGTGCCGATCTACCTGCCGTCGGACCCGGTCATCGGGGCCGCCGAGCTCCCCGCCGAGGACGGCGCCACCCGCGACGCCGTCCCGGAGATCGAGATCCTGCAGCGCGAGCTCAAGGACGCACCGGGGTGGCTCTGGGCCGTCTCGAGCACCCTCGTGCTGCTGTGCACGCTGGCCATCGTCGCGGCGATCGCGTGGGGCGTCGGCCGCTACTCCCGCCGCGGCGGCCAGGGTGAGACCCAGCCCGACCGGCCGGCCGGCGTGCCGGTGGCCGTGGGCGCCCGGTGACGCCGCTCGCCGCGCAGCTCGAGCCGCAGCACCTGGCCGACCACCCGCTGCTGTTCGCGATCCCGGTGCTCGTGCCGACGTTCGTGGTCGTCGCGATCGTCGTCGGCGTCGTCGTGCGCGACCGCCGGCGTGGACGTGTCGAGGACGACGCCGACGCCGGGGAGTAGCCGTCGCCGGCCGCGGGGAGGTGTGCCGGCATGGCAGACAACCCGATCGTGCAGCTCGAGATCGCGACCGTCGCGGAGAAGAGCGCCGACTTCCGGCGCGTGCTGTGGACCGGCGAGCACACCCAGCTGGTGATCATGACGATCCCGCCGGGCGGCGAGATCGGTGACGAGGTCCACGACGAGAACGACCAGATCCTGTCGTTCGTCAGCGGCGTGGGCAAGGCCGTCATCGAGGGCTCGACCACAACGGTGACGCAGGGCGACGTCGTCGTCGTGCCCGCCGGCACCAGGCACAACTTCGTCAACAGCGGGCCGAACCCGCTGGTGCTCTACACCGTCTACGGCCCGCCGGACCACGCCGACGGCGTCGTCCACGCGACGAAGGAGGCGGGCGACGCCGCCGAGGCGGCCGGCGAGGACGAGCCCCCTCAGTCCTGAGCGTCGACCACTCTCACCCGCACCGCGCGGTAGAGCGACGGCGCCTGCTCGAGCACGGCGTGTCGCGGGTCGGGGACGTCGAGCAGCCGCCCGGTCACCAGGGCGCGGAGCGGCTCGAGCCTGCGGTCGGCGAGCACGGCGTCGACCGCGCCTCGCTCGCCGCCCACGACGACGGCGTCGAGCGACCCGGCGTGCGGCACCAGCACCCGGGCGGCGACGTCCGCCGCGGCCTGCAGCGCCACCCTGGCCTGGCCCTCGCGACGGCGCGCGGGCCGAGCTCGAGGTGCCGTTCCCACCGCTCCCGGCGGGCCGCTCCGTGGTGGAGCACGCGCTGGCGCCGCGCCGCGTCGGCGTGCTGCTGGTGCGCCTGGGCGGCTTCGCCTGCGGCGTCTTCACCGGCGACGACCTGGTCGCGAGCAAGGTCGGCAGCCGGCCCGTGCACGGCCGCTCGGCCGCGGGAGGCCAGTCGCAGCAGCGCTTCGCGCG
>DATMJH010000386.1:0-3709 GCA_035554015.1 Mycobacteriales bacterium | reverse complement strand
CGCCCTTGCGGATCTGACCCTTCTGGAGCTGGGTGAGAAAGCCGTGGCGGACCTCGGACTGGGTCTGCTCGAGCCAGGCGCGGCGGGACAGGACCACGTTGTTGCGGTTCTTGTCCAGCTCGATGATCTTGGCCTCGAGCTCCTTGCCGACGTACGGCTGCAGGTCGCGCACGCGGCGCATCTCCACCAGCGAGGCGGGGAGGAAGCCGCGCAGGCCGATGTCGAGGATCAGACCGCCCTTGACGACCTCGATCACCGTGCCGGTGACGATGCCGTCCTCCTCCTTGATCTGCTCGATCGTGCCCCAGGCGCGCTCGTACTGGGCGCGCTTCTTGGACAGGATCAGCCGACCGTCCTTGTCCTCCTTCTGCAGGACGAGGGCCTCGACCTGGTCGCCGACGGCGACGACCTCGTTGGGGTCGACGTCGTGCTTGATGCTCAGCTCGCGCGAGGGGATGACGCCCTCGGTCTTGTAGCCGATGTCGAGCAGGACCTCGTCCCGGTCGACCTTGACGATCGTGCCTTCGACGATGTCGCCGTCGTTGAAGTACTTGATCGTCGCGTCGATGGCGGCGAGGAAGTCGTCCAGACTGCCGACGTCGTTGACGGCGACCTGCGGCGCGCCGGTGGACGCGCCGTTGGACGAGGTGGTCTCGAGGGTGGAGGTCAAGGGGTGGGCTCCGGCTGCGGACGGTTCGTGACCTGCCCCGGGTGGGCGGGTCGGCGGGTCGCTCCGCCGTCCTGTCGGGACGGGCAGGGCTCACGCAGCGGGCCGGTGGTCGTCGGTGCCTGGCGGACGTCTGTCAGGGTGAGGACATCGGTACGACGGACGGGGACGAGCCGGGGTGCGCCGGTCGTGCGGCTCCCGGGAGGAGCACACGACTGACCCACGCACCCGCAGCGCGTGGGTGACAGGGTACGCGCATGAGCTCCGGGCCGTCGAGGGAACCGGACACGCCGGGACGGGCGGGCCCCGACGTCAGTGCCCGCGCCAGCCGGCGCTGGTGGGACGCCGAGGCCCGGGGCTACCAGGACGAGCACGGCGACTTCCTCGGCGACGCGGACTTCGTGTGGTGCCCGGAGGGGCTGCGCGAGGCCGACGCCGGCCTGCTGGGCGACGTCGCGGGCCGCGACGTGCTCGAGGTCGGCTGCGGGGCGGCCCAGTGCGCCCGCTGGCTCGTGCGCGCCGGCGCACGCGTGACCGCGTTCGACGTCTCCGCGGGGCAGCTGGCCGAGGCCCGGCGGCTGGACGCGCGGTCCGGCACGGGGGTGCTGCGGCTGGTGCAGGCGGACGCGCAGCGGCTGCCGTTCCGCGACGGCGCCTTCGACGTCGTGTGCTCGGCGTTCGGCGCCGTGCCGTTCGTGGCCGACTCCGCCGGGGTCATGGCGCAGGTCGCGCGAGTGCTGCGCCCGGGTGGACGGTTCGCGTTCTCGGTGACGCACCCGACGCGGTGGGCCTTCCCCGACGACCCGGGCCCTCGCGGGCTCACCGTTCAGCAGCCGTACTTCGACCGCACGCCGTACGTGGAGACCGCCGACGACGGCACGATCACCTACGTCGAGCACCACCGCACGCTGGGCGACCGCGTCCGCGAGATCAGCGCGGCAGGGCTGGTGCTGGTGGACGTCGTCGAGCCGGAGTGGCCCGCGGGCCACACCCGCGAATGGGGGCAGTGGAGCCCGCTGCGCGGCGCGCTCATGCCGGGCACGGCGATCTTCGTCTGCGACCGGCCCTGACCGCCGAGGCCCGGACACGGCACGGGCCCGCCGCCTGCAGAGCAGACGGCGGGCCCGCGTCCGGGACCCCCGACGATCAGGCGGTGACGCGCCGCCGGACGACGAAGGCGGACAGGCTGCCGAGCGCGAGCAACGCCAGCGCCGCGCCGCCGCGGAGGGTGCTCTCCTCGGCGTCGCTGTTCGCGCCGGCCAGCGTGTAGCTGAACGCCGCGTCACCGACGGCGCCGTCCGGCAGGCCGTACGGCATGGCGCCGTCCTCGGCCTTGGCCGCCATGGCGGTGAGCAGCGCGGCCTTGCGGGCGGTCGAGGTCGCCGCGTCGTTGGCCGAGCCGGCCAGCAGCGACGACCCCTCGCCGGAGAGGCGGTTGGCACCGTCCTTCAGCTGACCGACTCCGTCCTTGACCTGGTCGACGCCGTCCGCGATCTGCGTGCTGCCGTCGCCGGCGTCCTGCAGGCCGTCGGCCAGCTGCCCCGCGCCATCGGCGAGCTTGCCGGCACCGTCGTCGAGCTTGCCGGCACCGACGTCGAGCTTCGCTGCGCCGTCCGAGAGCTTGCCTGCGCCCGCCGCGACCTTCGTCGAGCCGTCGGCGAGCTTGCCCGCGCCGGCGTCGAGCTTCGTCGCGCCGTCCGACAGCTTGCCCGCGCCCGCGGCGACCGCGGAGGACCCGTCGGCGAGCTTGCCGGCCCCGGCGGCCACCTGCGCGGTGCCTCCGGCCACGAGCTCCGCACCTCCGGCGACGAGGACGGAGCCCTCGTGGGCGGCGCTCAAGAACCCGGACAGGGAGTCGGAGATGCCCTGCACCAGCTGGTCGAGCCCGCCGCTGACGAGACCCTGGACCTCCTTCACGCCCGGCTTCTCGCCGGTGTCCACCTTGCCGTTTGAGTTGGTGTCCCAACCGGGGTTCGACAGTCCGAGCGCCATCCCGTTGAGGCCGGGGATGATCTGGGCGTCGATGCCCTGGTACATCGCCTTGAGCTTGTCGGCGGACAGGGCCGTCTGCGCCTTGACGCCGCCCGGATCGGTCGACGTCAGCACGCCCGCCGGCAGGCCCAGGCCGTACACGACGTTCGAGACGGCGTCGCACACCGTGCCGTCCGGGAGCAGGCTCGGCGGGACGACCGGGGGCACCGGGACCGTCGCGTCCGTCGGGCAAGGCGTCGTCCCGTCGGGCAGGAACGACCCGACGTAGGCGGCCTTGGCGGCGCCGATGAGCAGGTCGAGAGAGCCGCCCGGGGCCGCAGCGGCGGCTTGCCTGCCCGAGATGATCTCGAGACCGTCGCCGATCGCGCACGCCGTCGGCGTGCCGGGTGCAGCGGTCTGGTCGCAGCCGGCTACGCCCAGCGGGCTGCGCAGGCCGTACTTGATGAGATTGATGCCACCCAGCAGGGTCGTGGGGCTGACGTCCGTCGGGTTGCCGATACCGGCCTGGACCTGCGTCAGCGCGCCCTTGAGCGCCTGGAAGCCGGGGTCGGCCGCCAGGGCGGCAGGCAGCATCTCGACACCCTGGAGGATGAGCCCGATGCCCTCGGACAGCTCGGCTGCGCCGGCGGCGAGGTCGCCGCTGCCTACGGCCAGCGCGATCGACCCGGATGCCAGCTGGCCGGCACCGGTCGCGAGCTGTCCCGTGCCGTCGGCGAGCTGCCTGGCCCCGGGGGCGAGCTGACCAGTGCCGTCCTTGAGCTGCCCGGCCCCCGCCGCGAGCTGGCCGGCGCCGTCGGCCAGCTGCTTCGCCCCGGGGGCGAGCTGGCCGGTGCCGTCCTTGAGCTGGCCGGTGCCGTCCGCGAGCTGGCCGGCGCCGTCGGCCAGCTTCTGCGCACCAGGCGCCGCACTGTCGACGAGCCCGGTCTCGAGCTTGCGTGACCCCTCGGAGAGCTTCACGAGCCCCTCGAAGATCTTCGCCGCACCGTCGCGCACCTCGAGGATCTTGCCGTCGATCTTGTACGCG
The DNA here is from genome assembly GCA_035554015.1 of Mycobacteriales bacterium. GTDB lineage: Bacteria > Actinomycetota > Actinomycetes > Mycobacteriales > SCTD01 > DATLGD01. The sequence goes on along the minus strand of DATMJH010000386.1, from coordinate 26 downwards.
CCCTTCGTCAGCGCGGCGGCACCCGC
>DATMJH010000385.1:0-5073 GCA_035554015.1 Mycobacteriales bacterium | reverse complement strand
GCTGGCCGAGCAGGTCGTGGCCGCGGCCGCCGGCGTGAACGACGTCGCCGCGCTGCAGGACGTGCAGGTCGACGGCAAGCCGGTCAAGGAGGTCCTCGACGAGGCCAACGCGACCCTCGGCGAGAAGATCGAGGTCCGTCGGGTCGCCAGCCTGTCCGGCGACCACGTGGCCGTCTACCTCCACAAGACCAACCCCGATCTGCCGCCGCAGGTCGGCGTCCTCGTCGCGCTGACCGGGTCGGGCGAGCTCGACCAGGTCGGCAGGGACGTCGCCCAGCACATCGCCGCCTTCTCCCCGCGCTTCGCCGCGCGCGAGGAGGTCAGCGAGGACGTCGTCGCCAAGGAGCGCGAGATCGCCGAGGCGACGGCGCGCGAGGAGGGCAAGCCCGAGCAGGCGCTGCCCAAGATCGTCGAAGGTCGCGTCAACGGCTTCTTCAAGGAGAACGTGCTCGTCGAGCAGGCCTTCGCGAAGGACCCGAAGAAGACCGTCGGCGCGGTGCTCGAGCAGGCCGGCGCCCGCGTCACGGGCTTCGCCCGGTTCCGCGTCGGGCAGGCCTGACCGGACGTCGGCGCGGGCCCGTCCCGCGCTAGCGTCCCGCTCACCGACCGCGACAGGAGGCCGCCCGCCATGAACTCTGCCAGCGAGGCGGCCTCCTCGCCGTCGGCGCCGGTCCCGTCGTCGACGCAGGCCGGCGGCTACAGCCGCGTGCTGCTCAAGCTGTCCGGGGAGGCCTTCGCCGGCGGCGCCGGGCTCGGGGTCGACCCGCCGACGGTCCGGGCGATCGCCGGCGCCATCGCCGATGTCGTGCGCAGCGGCGTGCAGGTGGCCGTCGTCATCGGCGGCGGCAACTACTTCCGCGGCGCCCAGCTCGTCGAGCAGGGGATGGACCGCCCGCGCGCCGACTACATGGGCATGCTCGGCACGGTCATGAACTGCCTGGCGCTGCAGGACTTCCTGGAGAAGCAGGGCATCGACACGCGGGTGCAGACCGCCATCACGATGGGTCAGGTCGCCGAGCCGTACATCCCGCGCCGCGCCATCCGGCACCTGGAGAAGGGCCGGGTCGTCATCTTCGGCGCGGGGCTCGGCCAGCCGTTCTTCTCGACCGACACCTGTGCCGCGCAGCGCGCGCTGGAGATCGGCGCGCAGTGCGTGCTGATGGCCAAGCAGGTCGACGGCGTCTACGACGCCGACCCGCGCACGACGCCCGACGCGGTGAAGTTCGACGCGCTCTCCTACGCCGAGGTGCTCGAGCGGCGCCTGAAGGTCGCGGACGCCACCGCGATCAGCCTGTGCATGGACAACGGCCTGCCCATCGTCGTCTTCGACGTCTTCGCCGAGGGCGGCATCGCGCGGGCCGTGCGCGGTGAGAAGATCGGCACCTTCGTCGGCGACGTGGCGACGCAGCGGTCCGCCACGGCCGACGCACCGGAGCAGGGAAGGACGCCGTGATCGACGAGACCCTCCTCGACGCCGAGGAGAAGATGGACAAGGCGGTGACCGTCGCCAAGGAGGAGTTCGCCGGCATCCGCACCGGGCGGGCGACCCCGGCCATGTTCAACAAGATCACCATCGACTACTACGGCGCCGTGACGCCGGTGAACCAGCTGGCCTCGTTCCAGGTCCCCGAGCCGCGCATGGTGCTCGTGACGCCGTACGACAAGAGCTCCCTGGGCCTCATCGAGCGCGCCATCCGCGACTCCGACCTCGGCGTCAACCCCACCAACGACGGCGACCGCATCCGCATCGTCTTCCCGCAGCTCACCGAGGAGCGGCGCAAGGAGTTCGTCAAGGTCGCGCGGAGCAAGGCCGAGGACGCGCGCGTCGCGATCCGCAACATCCGGCGCAAGGCCAAGGAGGAGCTCGACCGGCTCGCCCGCGACGGCGAGACCGGCGAGGACGACGTCGCGCGGGCCGAGAAGGAGCTGGAGAAGACGACCGCCTCGTACGTCCACCAGGTCGACGAGCTGCTCAAGCACAAGGAAGCCGAGCTGCTCGAGGTCTGATGGTCGGTCACCCCTTGCCAGAGATGTCAGCGATCGACCAGGCCCCCGCCCCGCCCGAGGGCGCTCCCGGCAAGCGGCAGCCGGGCCGGGCAGGGCGCAACCTGCCGGTGGCCATCGGTGTCGGGCTGGGGCTCGGCGCCCTCATCACCGTGCCGCTCTACTCGCCGTACCGGTGGCTGTTCGTCGTCGTCGTCGCCGCCGCCGTGGCCATCGGGACCCGCGAGGTCGTGGCGGCGCTGCGCACGCTCGGCGCGCAGCCCCCGGCGGTGCCGCTGCTCGCCGGCGGTGTCGCGATGGTGGTGCTCGCCTACCGCGAGGGACCCGGGGCGCTGTTCCTGGCCCTCGTCCTCACCGTGCTGTCGTGCCTGGTGTGGCGGCTGGCCGACCCTGCGGAAGGCTTCCTGCGCGACGTCGCCGCCGGCACCTTCACCGCTGTCTACGTGCCGTTCCTCGCCGGTTTCGCCGCGCTGCTGACCGTGCCGGACGACGGCGCCCTGCGGGTGACCATGCTCGTGGCCGTGGTGGTGTGCAGCGACACCGGCGGCTACGCGGCCGGGGTGCTGCTCGGCAAGCACCCCATGGCGCCGTCGGTGTCGCCCAAGAAGTCGTGGGAGGGCCTGGCCGGCTCGGTGGTGGCGTGCGCGGTCGCCGGCGCGCTGCTGCTGTACCTCCTGTTCGACGCGAACCCGCTGCTGGGGGCCGTGTACGGGCTGGCCGTGGTGGCCACAGCGACCCTCGGAGACCTGGGCGAGTCGATGGTCAAGCGCGACATCGGCATCAAGGACATGGGCACCCTCCTGCCCGGTCACGGCGGGCTCATGGACCGGCTCGACTCGCTGCTGCCGACGGCCCCGGTCGCCTGGCTGCTCCTGACGGCGTTCGTCCCGCCGTCCTGAGCGGCCGCCCCCCGCGACCGCTCATCAGCTGAAGAAGCGGGCGGCGATCTGCTCGAGCTGCTCGGCGGACGGCGCGGGCGCCAGCTGCGAGCGGTTGTCACCGGCGCCTCGCTGCCACTGCGCGTACACCTCGGCGAAGTCGCCGGCCGGCGTCGCGAAGTCGGCGCAGCCGTTGCAGCCGAACCACGGCGTGCCGGCCGGGATGCCGCGCAGCCGCAGGTACTCGGCACGCAGGGCGTCGGTCATGCGGGCGCCGTCGACGAGGTGGCCGAGCTCGTGCGCGACGACGTGCCGCAGCAGCGCGGCCGACAGCGCCTCGCACGTGCGGACGAAGACCTCCATCCGCCGCTCGTGCACGGTCGCGAGGCCCAGGTAGCTCGGGTCGGCGCCCATGAACTCGACGGTGAACGCCGAGGCGTCGGACGGGCGGCGCAGTGAGGCGAGGGCGGCCTCGCCGCGGCGCTGCTCCCAGCCGGCGCCGGTGCACAGCGGGTCGGCCACCGGCGTGGGGGCGGCTGGACGAGTGGCGGGCGCAGCCGGTGCCGCAGCGGACGCCGCTGGGACGGGCCGCTGCGGTGCCGGTGCCGACGCCGGCGGTGGGGCGGCCGGCGCCGGTGCTGCCGTGGGCGTCGGCGGGGTGGCGACGGCCGGCGTCACCGCAAGAGGCTCGACGGTGGTGGCCGGCAGGACGACGAGCGGCGACGGTGCGCCGTCCTCGGCGACGGGCACGGTCAGCCGCAGGGACGCCACGACGCCGGCCACCAGCACGGCCACGACGAGCGCGGCCAGCAGCGGGACCCGGCGCTCGAGCTGCCGGGCCAGGGCGGCGGTGGGGGCCGTGCTGCCGGCGGCGGGGAGGGGCGCGGTGGTCGCGCTGCTCACGGTCGCCACCCCCGTTCTCTCGGCACCCGGCCCGGTCCCTGTAGCCCGAAGTGACCAGCGGACTGCCCCCGACAACGACCAGGCATGCACACAGGACGTGGCCTGTTGGGAACCGGCTGTGATCGCACCCGGACATGTCCGGAAGGGCGGCCCGGACTCCGTCCGCCGGTCCGGGCCGCGGGCGGCCGTAGGCTGGCGGGACTGTGAGCGCGCTCCCGCTGGTCTTCGAGGCACCCCGCCGGGCCCTGCCACCGCGGCACCTCGCCGACCTCGACCCGGCCGCCCGGCGCGCCGCCGTGGCGGAGCTGGGGGAGCGGCCGTTCCGGGCCGACCAGCTCAGCCGGCACTGGTTCGCCGGTCGCGGTCCGGAGGCGATGACCGACCTGCCCGCCCCCGTGCGCGAGCGGCTCGTCGCCGCCCTGCTCCCGCCGCTGCTGGCCCGCGTGCGCGACGTCGACTGCGACGACGGCGCCACCCGCAAGACGCTGTGGCGCGGCCACGACGGCACGCTGGTCGAGTCCGTGCTCATGCGGTACCCCGACCGCTCGACCGTGTGTGTGAGCAGCCAGGCCGGCTGCGGCATGGCCTGCCCCTTCTGCGCCACCGGCCAGGCGGGCCTCACCCGCAACCTGTCGACCGCTGAGATCGTCGAGCAGGTCGTCGACGCCGCCCGCACCGAGGCGGACCGGGGCGGCCGGCTGTCCAACGTCGTCTTCATGGGCATGGGGGAGCCGCTGGCGAACTACGGGCGCGTGGTCGGTGCGCTGCGCCGCATCACCGACGCCGCCCCGCACGGGCTCGGGCTGAGCCGGCGCAGCGTCGTCGTGTCGACGGTCGGGCTCGTGCCGGCCATCGAGCGGCTGGCCCGCGAGAACCTGCAGGTGACGCTCGCGCTGTCGTTGCACGCGCCCGACGACGAGCTGCGCGACACGCTCGTGCCGGTCAACACGCGCTGGCCGGTGCGCGAGGTGCTGGCCGCCGCGCACGCCTACACCCGCACGACCGGGCGTCGGCTGAGCATCGAGTACGCGCTCATCCGGGACGTGAACGACCAGCCGTGGCGGGCCGACCTGCTCGGCCGGCTGCTGGCCGGCAAGCTCGCGCACGTCAACCTGATCCCGCTCAACCCGACCCCGGGCTCACAGTGGACCGCCTCCCGGTCCCGCGACGAGAGGGCGTTCGTGCGCCGGCTGGAAACGGCCGGGGTGCCGGTCACGGTCCGGGACACCCGTGGCCGCGAGATCGACGGCGCCTGCGGCCAACTGGCGGCCGCGGACCCGCCGCAGGG
>DATMJH010000384.1:0-20561 GCA_035554015.1 Mycobacteriales bacterium | reverse complement strand
GCCTCGCACGCGCCGGTCACCCGGGCCCGGCGGACGCTCGCGCGGCGCGCCTCCGCCGTTCTGTCGCAGGCCGCTGGCATGGTCCTGGCAGCGGGCACTCGCAGACCGGGACGAGCGTCCGCCCGAGCCGAGGGAGAGCCGCTGTGAGCAGCACGCTGCGCTGGTGCTCCGCCTGCCGGGCGGAGCAGGAGTTCGAGGTCCCGCCGTGTCAGGACGGCCACGGGGTCGACTGCCCCGACCTCGCCTGCGTCGCGTGCGGCGCGGCGGTCGTGCTGGCGGTCGTGCCGGCCGGGGTGCCGGCCGCGCCCACCGCGGCCGGCCTGGCGGTCCGGGCCGCCTGACCGACGCGGTCAGCCGGCGGCCAGCAGCACCACGCCGGTGAGGGCCAGCACGACCCCCGCCCACTGCAGTGCGGCGAGCCGCTCGCCGTGCAGCCGCCACGCCAGCAGCCCGGTGACCACGGGGTAGAGCGACGAGAGCACCGCCGTCACGCTGACCAGGTCGCTCTGGCTGGCGACGGCGAACGTGCCGTTGGCGCCGACGTCGAACACCCCCACCACGGCGAGCAGCGGGAGGCCGCGGCGGGAGACGCCCGGCGGCGGCGGCTCCGGCTCGGCCGGCCCGCCGACCGGCACCGGCTGCCGCGCACCGGTGGGCGTGCGGGCGGCGCGCGCGACGAGCAGCGCGGCCGACAGCAGCACGACGCTCGTGCAGCGCATGACGACCAGGCTCGCGACGACGGTCGGCACGTCGGTGCCGCCGCTGCTCTCCGCAGCCTCGGCGAGCAGCACGAACACCGCCCCGAACCCGGCAGCCGCCGCGAGCGCCAGCAGCAGCGGGGCGGCTCCCCCGCGACCGGCACCCTGCAGCTCCGGCCCGCACGCCAGCACCACGCCGACGCTCGCCACGGCGATGCCGGCCAGCTGCACCGTGCTCGGCGACTCGCCCGCCACCAGACCGGCGACCACCGGGACGGCGACGCCCAGGGCCGCGACCGGCGCCACCACGCCCATCGTCCCGGCGGCCAGTGCCCGGTAGAAGGCCAGCAGCGCCAGCGGCCCGACCACGCCGGCCGCCAGGCTCGGCAGCGCGACCGCGGCGAGGTCGCCGCCGAGCAGCAGCGCGAGGGGGACCAGGCAGGCCAGCGCGACGGCCTGCGACACGGTCACGACGACCAGAGCCGGCAGCCGGCGGGTGGCCGTGCCGCCGACGAAGTCCGCGGTCCCCCAGAGCAGGCTGGACAGCAGGGCGAGGAGGGCGGCCACCCGGCGACTCTAGGCAGCGTCGCCGAGCGGCGGCGAGCGTCGCCGAGCGGCGGCGCGGCCAGCCGGGGCGGGCCGACCGGCGCGTCCCGGCCGCGAAGGCGGCTGCGGCCGGCTGCCGGGCGCATACTCGGCCAGGTGACCCTGCCCCTGGAGCCACCGGCGCCGACGGCCGCCGGACGCTTCCCCGCCGCGGTCGAGCGGGTGCGCCGTCTGCTCGACGCGCACGGTCGCGCCGGCGTCCGGCTGCACGAGGTGCCGGCTCCCCGGCGGCTGGCGCCGCAGGCCGTCGCGGTGGCCGCCGAGGTCGACCGCGACGGCGTGGAGGTGGCCAGCGGACGGTTCGTGGTCCTGCACGACCCGGCCGGCCAGGCGGGCTGGCGGGGCGACACGCGCGTCGTCGCCTTCGTGCAGGCCGACGTCGAGCCCGAGATGGCGGCCGACCCGGCCCTGGCCGAGGTCGGGTGGAGCTGGCTGAGCGACGCGCTGCGCGACCGGGGCGCCGAGCACACGGCCGCGGGGGGCACGGTGACCCGCACCGTGTCGGTGCGGTTCGGCCACATCACGGAACCGGACGAGGTCAGCGAGGTCGAGGTGCGGGCGTCGTGGACACCGGTGGCCGCCGAGGACGACCTGCCGCTCGACCGGCACCTGCTGGCCTTCTGCGACCTGCTGTGCGCGACCGCGGGCCTGCCGCCACCGGGTGTGGCGGCGCTGCCCCGGCGCTGACGGCGGTCAGGCGCGGTCGAGCGCGCTGCCCCGCTGCAGCGGCATCCGCTCGGCGGGCGCCGGCTCCGCCGGCGGCACGTGCGCCGCGCGCGGCAGCCGCAGCTGCAGCTGGGTGCCGGCTCCCACGCCGCTGACGACCTGCAGCGACCCGCCGGCCAGCCGCGCGCGCTCGCGCAGCAGTCCCAGACCGACGTGCCGGCCGCGGTCGGGCCGCACGGCGTCGGGGTCGAAGCCCGGCCCCTCGTCCCGCACCGTGGCGACCACGGCGACGTCGGTGATCTCGAGCGTGGCGATCGCGTCGTCGACGTCGGCGTGCTTGACGACGTTGAGCAGCGCCTCCTGGAAGAACCGGTACACCGTCACGGCCGACGACAGCGGCAGCGGGTAGGCGCTGCCCGGCCAGTGCAGGTGGACGTCGAGGCCGTACCGCGCGGCGAAGTCGGCCTGCAGGCCGCTCACGGCCGACGCCAGGTCGCCGTCGCGCAGGGCCGGCGGCCGGGCCCGGGCCATGACCGCGCGCACCTGCTCCTCGGCGTCCTCGACGTAGTCGCACAGCCGCGCGATGTCCGTCGGGGCGTGCGGACCCGCCGAGAGCATGCCGCGGGCGATCATGAGCGACTGCGCGACGGTGTCGTGCAGCTCGGCGGCGAGCTGCCCACGGGCGCCCTCCTCGGCGGCGACGAGACCGCTCAGCAGCTCGAAGACGCCCGCGCCGACGGTCTCGGCGTCGCGGCGGTGGCGTTGTCCCACCTCGTCCGCCACCCGCACCCGCAGGTGCAGCGCGTCGAGCGTGCGCGCCAGCTCGGCGAGCTCGCTCGCGGCGCGGGCGGCGACCGGGCGTCGGCCCGGCCGGGTCACCGGCGCGGACGGCGACTGCAGCCGCTGCAGGGCGTCGGAGTGCAGTGCGCGCAGGGCCTCGGCCAGCCGCGACGCCGCGACGACCGAGACCAGCGACACGACCATGCCGGCGCAGGCTCCGGCCGCCAGGGCGTGCCCGGAGCCGGACAGCCGGCCGGTGACGGCGAGCACTCCCGCGGTGACCAGGCATGCGGCTGCCACCGACCCGGCCGACAGCAGCCCGGTCCACACCGCCAGCGGCAGGCCGGGGCGGCGCGACGGCTCGCGGGTCACCCGAGCACTCCGGTGGTGGTCCAGTCGGTGCCCGACGGCCGGCTGAGGTCGGCGCCGGCCACCGGCTCGGCGGCCGGCGCACCCGACCGGCGCAGGTCGGGCTCGGCCGCCAGGGCCAGCGCGCCGAGCAACGACGCGACCGCCCGCTCGACCAGGTGCAGCTCCTCGACGATGTCGTCGACGTCCTGCGCGGCCCCGGCGCTGCCCGCCAACCGGGCCAACCGCTCGGCCGACTCGCGCAGCACCCGCAGTGACGGCGCCGCCGCGGCGCCGAGGTCGCCCAGCGCGCGGGCGGTGTCGCCGACGACCTGCTCGGCGGCAGCGGCCTGCGCCTGCGCGGCCGCCGTCTGGGCCGACAGCTCGGCGACCTGCAGCCACGACTCGGCCTGCCCGACCAGCACCTGGGCCAGCCGCAGCTCCCGCCGGCCGAACCCGGCGGAGCCGCGCGGGCGGCGGGCGATGAGCACCGCCAGCGGCGAGCCGGGCTCACCGACGACGGCCGACACCCACGGGCGGCCGTCCTCGGTCCCGCTCGCCACCCCGCCGGTGCGCAGCGCCCGCACCACCCAGGGGACGTCGAAGGCCCCGGGGTCGACCCGTCGCCGCTCGGGCACGCCGGTCTCGTCACCGGCGTAGCGCACCGGGCCGTCGGCCGCGACCAGCACCATCTCGACGTCGGCACCGCCGAGCAGCCGCGCCGCCGCCGTCAGCACCACCTGCGCCGACACGTCGCTGGAGCGCCCGGTGGCCTGCTCCTGGCCGCGGGCCAGCTCGGCGAACAGCCGGGCCTCGGCGCTGCGGCGGGTCTGCTGGTCGTAGGACGTCCACAGCAGCGTGAGGGGCACGACCAGGCCGAGCAGCCCCAGCGGCGCGTCGGTGGCCAGGTAGGCGGCCAGCAGGCCGATCGAGCTGTTGCCCGCGGTGTGGACGGCGGACAGCGGCGCGCTGCTCGCCAGCAGTGGGAGGAGCCGCCGTCGAGTGGTCACCGAGACGGCGACGCCGACCAGGCCGTGGTTGACGAGGAAGAACCCGATCATGCCGACGACGGCGCCGGTGATGCCGCCGCCGGTGGCGCCGGCCGCCGCGCTGCCGACGGCCGTCGCGGCGGCGAACTGGGCGACGTTGTAGAGCAGCTTCAGCCGCGGCTGGCGACGCAGCACCTGGGCGGTCAGCACGCCGAGCAGCACCGCGACGACCGTCCAGGAGCCGGTGGCGGCGACCCAGGCGGCGCCGAGCGCGCCCTCGGTCAGCGAGAAGGTCCAGCGCTGGCGGCCGAAGTGCAGGTGGACGACGGCGACCTCGGCACCGGCCACGACGGCTGCGAGCACCGGCAGCGCCCACCATGCCGGGGTGCCCCAGCCCTGCGCGCTCGCGCAGGCGCCGGCGGCGGCCAGCGCCGCGACGGCCACCAGCCGGACGCGCGTGGCGGGGGCCAGCCGGGCCAGCCCGCGGGCGCGACGGGTGGCATCGGCGCGCAGCACAGGACGGACGGACGTGCTCACGGCACCCCCTCCCCCGCTCGCTGCGCGGCTCGACCGGCGGACGTGCGCATCCTCGCGGACGCCGTCCACCGACGAGTCATCGGCGCGGAGGGCGGCTGACTGCACTCAGCCGCCCTCCGTTCCCCCGATCGGGTCAACCGCGGCGCTCCGGACGGGCCTGCGCCGCCCGGCTGGACGGTCTTCACCCTTCCGGACTACAGGAGACGGAGCTACCGACCGACACAACCCGCAGCGACCGGCCCGGTCGTGGGAGAACACCGTGGAGGACGCCGTGACCGCCGGTCTCGACAGCGCCATCGACAGCATCCCGGCGCAGCACCCGCGCCCGGACGCCCCTGCCTTCACCGCGATGGTGGTGGACGACCACCCGCTCGTGCGGGAGGCCATGGTCGCCCGGCTGAGGGCGATGGGCGCGACGGAGGTGGTCGAGGCCGCGACGGTCGGCGAGGCCCGGGCCCGCGCCAACCTGTCCGGCCCTCGTGAGCTGTGCCTGCTCGACCTCGGCCTGCCCGACGGCTCGGGGCTCGACCTGCTCAACGACCTGCGTGCGGCCGGCTGGCAGCGCCTGGTCGTGCTGTCCGCGGCCGACGACCCGTACAGCGTGCGCGCCGCGTTCGTGGCCGGCGCGCAGGGCTACCTGCTGAAGTCCGCGTCTCCCGTCGTCGTGGCCGACGGCGTCCGCCGGGTGCTCGACGGCGGCGTCTACGCCGACCCGTCCGTCGCCTCGCTGCTGGCGGCCGGGCTGCGCGGCAGCCCCGTCGACACCGGTGTCAGTGAGCTGTCGCAGCGCGAGATCGAGGTGCTGCGGCTGGTCGCCGACGGCCAGAGCAACAAGCAGATCGGCGACGAGCTCGGCCTGTCGGCCCTGACGGTGAAGAGCCACCTGGCCCGGATCGCCCGCAAGCTGGGCACCGGCGACCGCGCCGAGATGGTCGCGCTCGCCATGCGGGCCGGCGTCATCCGCTGAGCGCTGCTCGACCGCGACGGCCGCCGCGCCCGGTGCGCGGGGAGGCGTCGGCCGACCCGGCGGTCCGGTCACCCGCGACACGCCCGGACGGACCGGACCGACGTGATGATCGGTACGGCGAGGGCCGCGACGTAGCCTGATCCCTCGTGACCACGACCCTGCCGGGTCATGAGGGGGACGTGACCGGCGACTCGAGCCCCGCCGGGCCGACCGACGACGACGCCGTCGAGCCGCTGCTCGCGCCGCGCGACGGCGTCCCGCCGGTCACCCAGAGCGCGGCCGCGCTCGCCGACGTCGTCGAGCGCTTCGCCGCCGGCACCGGTCCCGTCGCGGTCGACGCCGAGCGGGCCTCCGGCTACCGGTACTCCCAACGGGCGTACCTCGTGCAGCTGCGCCGCGCGGGCGCCGGGACGGCGCTGGTCGACCCCGTCGCCTGCCCGGACCTGTCCGGGCTGTCCGACGCGCTGCAGGACGCCGAGTGGGTGCTGCACGCGGCCAGCCAGGACCTGGCCTGCCTCGCCGAGGTCGGCATGGTCCCGCCGCGCGTGTTCGACACCGAGCTGGCCGGCCGGCTCGCCGGCTTCGAGCGGGTGGGGCTGGGCGCCATGGTCGAGAACGTGCTCGGGCTGCGCCTGGAGAAGGGGCACTCGGCGGCCGACTGGTCGACCCGGCCGCTGCCCGAGGCCTGGCTGGTGTACGCCGCGCTCGACGTCGAGGTGCTCGTCGAGCTGCGTGACGCGCTCGAGGGCGAGCTCGACCGTCAGGGCAAGCTGGCGTGGGCCCAGGAGGAGTTCGAGGCGGTCCGGCTGGCGCCTCCACCCCCGCCGCGGGCGGAGCCCTGGCGGCGCACGGCCGGCATCCACCGCATGCGCAGCCGCCGGCAGCTGGCCGGGGTCCGCGCGCTGTGGGAGGCGCGCGACGCGATGGCTCGGCGCCGTGACGTCGCCCCCGGACGGGTGCTCCCGGACGCCGCCATCGTCTCCGCGGTGCTGGCCGCACCGACGTCGCAGAAGGCGCTGCTCGACCTGCCGGTGTTCGGCGGGCGGGCGACGCGCCGGCACGTGGCGACCTGGTTCGGTGCCCTGCAGAAGGCGGCCGCGCTCCCCGACGACCAGCTGCCGCTGCCGGTGCCGCCGGGAGACGGCCCGCCTCCCGTGGGGCGGTGGGCCGAGCGCGACCCTGCCGCAGCAGCCAGGCTGGTGCGCGTGCGCGCCGTCGTCACGTCGACGGCCGAGCGGCTGCGGGTGCCCGCGGAGAACCTCGTGCAGCCCGACGCCGTCCGCCGGCTGGCCTGGTCGCCGCCGGCCGAGATCACCGGGGTGTCGGTCGAGCAGGCGCTGCGCGGCTGCGGCGCCCGCTCGTGGCAGGTGGGGCTGCTGGCCGTGCCGCTCGCCGAGGCGCTGCTGGCCGCCGACGCCCACGAGTCCGCCGGCGAGCCGGACAGCGGCGCGCAGCCCGCGCCGTGACCGGCCGGCTGGTCGGCCCGTCGGTCGCGCTCGTGCCGGTGCCGGACGACGTCGCGGCGGCGGGCGACGACCCGCCGGAGCTGGAGCGGCTGCTCGCCGCGCTGGGGCTGCGCCCCTGCACCGGCTGGCCGCACGACGACACCGCGTCCACCCTGTCGGGCGGCGGCTCCTGGCTCGTCGTCCGCGACGGCCAGGTGCTCGGCGAGTGCGGGTGGAAGGCGCCGCCGGACGCCGACGGCACGGTCGAGATCCGCTACGGGCTCGCCCGGCCGGTCCGGGGCGCCGGCGTGGGGACCGAGGCGGTGGCCCTGCTCGTCGCGTGGACCGAGCGGCAGCCTGGTGTGCGCGGCGTCGCCGCGGAGGCGCTGGTCGGCAACGACGCCTCCCGCCGGCTGCTCCGCCGGCTCGGCTTCGTCGAGCACGCGGTCGACGGCCGGACCGTGCGCGCCGAGCGGCCCGGACGGGTGCGCGGCCGGCACGTCTGCTGAGGCGGCGTCAGGTCCGAGCGACCGCCTGGCCGTCGGCCCCCGGACCCGCGTCGGGTGTGCGACCACGCACCAGGTCGACCACGCGGGCCGTGCTCGCCACGACCGGCACGGCGAGGAACGCGCCGAGGATGCCGAGCCACACGGCACCGGCGGTGATCGACAGGATGACGACCAGTGGGTGCAGCGAGATGACCCGGGACAGGATCAGCGGCTCGAGCAGGTTGCCCTCCACCTGCTGCACGACGACCACGACCCCGAGCACCAGCAGCGCCGTCGTGAAGCCGTCGGAGGCGAGCGCGACGAGCACGGCGGCCAGCCCGGACACGAAGGCGCCGACGATCGGGAACAGCCCACCGAAGAAGACGAGCACCGCGAGCGGCAGCACCAGTGGCACGTCGAGGATCCACAACCCGAGACCGATGAAGACGGCGTCGAACAGCGCGACGAGCAGCTGGCCGCGGATGTAGGCGCCGAGCGTCCACCACACCCGGCTGCCGGCGTGGTCGACCAGCCGGCGCGGCCCGGGAGGGAGGAGGTCGAGCGCACCGTGCCACAGCCGTCGCCCGTCCTTGAGCACGAAGAACACGACGACGAGGGCGAGCAGCGCGCCCGTGGCGACGTCGACGACCAGGAGCGCCGCCCCGAGCCCCTGCTGCAGCACGTCTCCCGCAGCGAGGTCCTCGAGCGCCGCCCGGACGCTGTCCTCCACCTGCCCGACCTCCACGGGCAGTGGCGAGTCCGACAGCCACCGCTCGATCGAGCCGACCCCCTCGGACGCGGCGTCGAGCAGTTCGGGAAGCTCGACCGACACCCGCGGCGTCAGCAGGCGGACGATCAGGGCCACGATGCCGAAGAAGCCGGCGAGCACGGCGAGCGCGGCGACCGCTCCGGGCACCCCGCGCCGCTTGAGGACGTCGGCCGCCGGCCCGAGCAGGGCTGCCGGAAACAGCGCGACGAGGAACGACACCACCACGAGGCTGATCCGCTGCACGACCAGCGCGACCGCCACGACCGCCAACGCGATCCCGACCGCCGCCCATGCGACGCGGCCGAGCGCGACGAACCGCTCGGTGAACGCCGGCGGGCCATCATGGTCGGGACCATCCACGACATCCCCCTACCCACGCCGCGCCGGAGGCCCCGGCGGCACCGTGGAACCATGGCGGCATGGCGACGCAGCCCGCGGTCGAGCCGCTGCGCGTGCAGTTCCGCCGGCAGGTGCGCGAGCAGGCGCTCGACGCCGCTCAGGCGATGCTCGTGCAGTCCGGCTGGGAGTCGGTGACCGTCAGCGCGGTCGCGTCGGCCATCGGCGTCTCCCGGCCGACCTTCTACAAGGAGTTCGCGAACAAGCAGGCGCTCGGCGAGGCGCTGGTCCGCCGGGAGACCGAGCGCTTCCTGACCGGCGTGGCGGCGGTGCTCGACGAGCACGGCGGCCAGGATCCGCAGGCCGCCATCAGCGCGGCGGTGCACTTCACCCTCGAGGAGGCGTCGCGCAATCCGCTGCTGCACGCCGTTCTCACCTCGACCCGCGGAGGCGACGAGAGCCTGCTGCCGCTGCTGACCACCCGCTCCGGACCGCTGCTCGAGGCGGCGACGCGGGCGCTGTCGGGCTGGTTCTCCGCGCACCTGCCGCACCTGCCGCCCGACGAGGTGGCCGAGGGCGTCGACGCCGTCGTCCGTCTGGTCGTGAGCCACCTGGTGCTGCCGGCCGCGCCGCCCGAGCAGACCGCGCGCCGGCTGGCCCGGCTCGCCACCCGCTACCTGGGCGTGGAACCCCGCCCACCGCTCCCCGGCACACCTGGCGTCTAACGCGCGACGAAGACCTGGCAGGCGTACCAGCGCCCGTCGGTCCCGCGCGCCGCGCCGGTGCCGACCGCCGTCAGCGCCGGGTCGAGGATGGTGCGGCGATGCCCGTCGCTGGCCATCCACGCCGCGACCATGCGCTGCGCGGAGACATCGCCTTGTCCCACGTTCTCGGCGGCTCTGGTCGTGCCGCACGCGGCGAGGACCGGCTCGAGGGACTGGTGGCCCATCGCGCCGCGCGCTGCCATGCGCGCGGCCTGCTCGTCGGCGTAGCGGTCGGCGCAGGCGTCGTGGGCCAGCGCCGGCAGCCCGCGCGCCCGGCGCTCGTCGTTGACGGCGGCGAGCACCGCTGCGGAGTACGCCGCAGGGTCGTGCGCCGGCGTCGGCGGCGCGGCCGTCGTCGGGGGTGGCGGCGCGACGGCGGCCGGCTGCGGAGCCCGCGGCGACGAGCGCACCGGCACGGGCGTCCGGGGGCGCGGCGGGCTGGTCGTGCGGGCAGGAACCGGGGCGGCCACAGGAGCGGCCGGCGTGGTGGTGAGCGCCGGGCTCGGGGTGGCGGTCGTGCTCGGCGAGGCGGCAGGCGGCTCGACCCGGGCCACGGGCACCGCGCGCGCCGGCTCTGCGCGCAACGCGGGCAGCTGCGTGGCCGCGGCCGCGGAGCACAGCTGCAGGCAGAGCGACAGGGCGACCAGCCGCTCGACGCCGGTGAGGACGGGCACGCGCTTCCTGACGTCGATCCGGGTCGGACGCGGACGAGTGTGCCAGGCCCGGAACCTGCCGGGACGCCGCGAGGGGCCCGCGCTCCCCCCTCGCGAGCACGGACCCCTCGAAGCCTGCAGCGGGTGGTACGGACCCCCCTCGGACCCGGACCACCCGCTGGTCTGGGGGCTAGCCGGACCGCCGCCTGGACGCGGCCAGCCACAGCTCCAGCGTGACGACGCCGCGCCGGCACTCCTGCTCGATCTGGCTGCCGACCGGCACCAGCCGCCCGAGCCCCGCTGGTGCGCGGTCCTCCTCGGGCAGGGCCGGAGGGACCGGCGTCAGCGTGCGCACGGTCGCGTGCGTCACGCGGACCAGCAGGAAGGCGAGCGCCGCCAGGCCGACGACGACGGCGAGCAGGACGACGTCGTGCGTCACGCTGGTCGAGGTCACGGCGGCTCCTGTCCGTTCTGATGCGGCAACGGGCGCTGCGCAGGATGATGGGCGCACGGGTGCCGTGACGCAGCGGAACGGCGCGGAACCGCCCGCACGGACCGGGCGGGCCGGTCACATCGGGCCACTCCCGGGTGGTCCGTCGCGCCTAGCGGCGGTGCCGCCGGCGTCGGTGCCCAGCGGTCACGGACAGCGCGGCAGGTCGACGGTCACGACGAGGCCGCCTTCCGGCGGCGCGGTGGCCATGGCCGTGCCGCCGTGCGCCGTCGCGACCGCCCGCACGATGGCCAGGCCGAGCCCGGCGCCGCGCCGGGCCGTCCGCGCGGTGCCCAGCCGCCGGAACGGCTCGAACAGCTCCTCGACGCGGTCGGGGGGCACCACCGGTCCGGAGCTCGCGACCTGCAGGCGGGCCCGCTCGCCCACCCGGCCGGTGTCGACCCGCAGCCAGCCGCCGTCGACGTTGTGCCGCACCGCGTTCTCGACGAGGTTGCCCGCCAGCCGCTCCAGCAGCACCCGGTCGCCCAGCACCGCCACCGGCGCCGTGGCGCTCGCGACCTGCACCCCGCGGTCGGCGATCTCGGGCGCGAGCTCGGCCAGCGCACGCGCGGCGACGTCGGGCAGGTCCACCCGCTCGCGGTGCGGCAGCCCCTCCACCTGCAGCTGGTCGCCGCGCGCCAGCAGCAGCAGGCTGTCGACGAGCCGGTCGGCGCGCTCGGTCGCCGCCCGGACCACCTCGGCGGAGCGGCGAAGGTCGTCGGCGGACGCGTCCGGGTCGGCGAGGGCGACGTCGATCTCGGTGCGCATGACGGCGAGCGGCGTCCTCAGCTCGTGCGAGGCGTCGGCCACGAAGCGGCGCTGTGCCTCGAACGACGCCTGCAGCCGGTCGAGCATGGCGTCGAAGACGTCCGCCAGCTCGCGCAGCTCGTCGCGCGGCCCCGGCAGGTCGATGCGGGCGTCCAGCCGCTCGGCGGACAGCCGGCGGGCCGTGGCGGTGATCCGCTGCAGCGGCCGCAGCACGCTCCCGGCGATGAGGTAGGACGCCGCCACCCCCACCGCCCCGACGACCAGCAGCGCCCACAGTCCCTGTCGGACGAGCCGGGCGATGGCGTCCTCGCGCAGCTGCTCCTGCAGCGCCCCCAGGCTGATGATGCGGCCGTCGGGCATCTGCACCCCGAGCCCGCGGGGCAGGTCGAGCGCCCCGGCGGCGAGCGCCCGGTCGACGAGCACGACCGAGAGCACCAGCAGCAGCAGCCCCACCGCGAGCGCGACCGAGGCGTAGACCAGCGTGAGCCGCCAGCGCAGGGTCGTGCGCGGCACCGGTGTGTCCCCGGCCGGCTCCCGGCCGGGAGGTCTGCCGGTGCGGACCGGGCCGGCCGGCGCCTCAGCCACCGCGCACCCGGTAGCCCGCCCCGACGACCGTCTCGACCACCGGCGGGTCGCCCAGCTTCTTGCGCAGCGTCATCACCGTGACCCGCACCGTGGTGGTGGCCGGGTCGGCGAACTCGTCCCACACCCGCTCGAGCAGCTCCTCGCTGCTGACGACGGCGCCGCCGGCCGCGAGCAGCACCTCCAGCACGCCGAGCTCCTTGCGGGTGAGCGGCAGCGGCTGCCCGTCGCGGGTCGCCTCGCGCCGCGCGGGGTCGAGCACGATGCCACCCGGGCCGTGCAGCACCGGCGGCGCCGGCGGGGTGGCCCGCCGGCCGAGCGCACGGACCCGCGCGACGAGCTCGGCGAACGCGAACGGCTTGGCCAGGTAGTCGTCGGCGCCGAGCTGCAGGCCGGCCACCCGGTCGCTCAGCGAGCCGGCGGCGGTCAGCATGAGCACGCGCGTCAACGACGCCTCGCCGGTCAGGTGGCGCAGCACGTCGTCGCCTGAGAGCACCGGCAGGTCCCGGTCGAGCACCAGCACGTCGTAGCGCGTCGTCAGCGCCTTCTCCAGGCCGCTGTCGCCGTCGTAGGCGACGTCCACCGCCATGCCCTCGCGCCGCAGCCCGCGGGCGACGGCGTCGGCGAGCGGCACCTCGTCCTCCACCACCAGCACGCGCACGTCACGACGCTAACGCCGGCCGCGTGAGGCCCGCGTGAGCCGCGACATCACCCGTTTGCCGCCGCCTCGCGACGAGTGCGGCTGGGTACCGTCGGGACGTGCAGGCACCGACGCTCGACCAGTTCCGCCGCGGCATCCTCGCCGTGTCGGTGCTGCACGACGTCGACGTCGAGATCGGTCGGCACGGCGTCCGCCTGCCCGGGTCCCCGTGCGTCCACGTGCGCTGGACCGAGTGCTCCCGCGCGCTCGCCGGCCACGACCCGGAGAGCGACGCCGGCCGGCTGCGGCTGTCGGCGTGGCTGCTGGCGCGGCGCTGGGCGGCCGACACCAGCCCTGAGCACCTGCGACTGGCGCTGCGCCCCGTGGGCCTGCCGGTCGACCACCTGCTCCACCCGGGCCTGGACTGGGTGCGCGAGCGCGTCATGGGCGACGCGCTCGACCTGGGGTTCGGCGCCGTCGGTCTCGACCCCACCGACCCCGACCGGGTCGTGCTGCTGCCGGCGACCGCCCTCGACGCCGCGCGCCTCGACACCACCGCGGCGTGGTCCGCCGCCAAGGCCGATCTCGAGCGGCTCGGCGCACTCGCCGCCGAGCGGCTGCGCAGCGACCGCAAGGGGCAGCTGCGACCGCTCGGCGACTGCGACGTCGTCACGCTGCTGGGCGCCCGGTCGCTGCGGATGTCGCTGGCCGAGGCCGCCGGCGGCATGGCTGCGGTCGTCGCGCCCATGCGCCGGCGCGGATGGACGCAGATCGCGCTCATCGACCCCGCGTTCGGGCCGGCCGCGGCCGCCGCGACCGCGGCGACCGACCGGGGGTTCGGCCGCCCGCTGCTCGTGACGCCCGACGAGCTCGCCGTGGTGCCCGAGGGCGGCCGCCCGTCGGAGATCGCGCTGCGCGACCCGGCCGTCGACCGGCCGTGGGACCGCGACGTGCTCTACCGGTAGCCGGTCCGCGACAGCCCGCACGCACCGACCGCACATGCTCTAGCGTCGTGCGCCGTGCGACGCAGCGCGGGTGACGTCGACGGCGGCGTGGCGATGGGCGGGGCCCCGCAGGCGCCGCCGGCCACCGTGGTCCAGGTGGTCGTCGAGGTCTGCCGCTGCGGGTGCACCCCCCAGCAGGACGGGTCGGCCGCGCACCCGGACTGGCCGCTCGCGACGGCGTGGGCCTGGCTGACGCGGGTCGACCCGGGTGCCGGCGCACCCGACGACGGACCGGGCGCTGCCGACGCCGCGAGCGACGGCCCTGCGCGCTACCCGTGGTGGGACGCGCGGGCGCAGGCGTCGCGGCGGCGGGCGGTGCTCCCGCTCGTGCTGCTCGGCGAGCTGCAGGCGGGCGTGCTGCTGCGGGCGGTCTACGAAGTCGTCCGCGGCGGCGGCGGCCCGACCGCCTGACTACGACCGGCGGTCGGCCTGGTCGCCGCGCTCGACGGGAAGCGCCTCGGGCTCGAGCCGGCCGTCCAGCCGGGCGACGGTCTCGACGACGCGCCGCGCCACCTCCTGCGCCGTGAGCCCGACCTCCGCGAGCACCTGGCTGCGCGCGGCGTGCTCGAGGAACCGCTGCGGCAGACCGATGTCGCGGGCCGGGACGTCGACGTCGGCGTCGCGCAGCGCCTGCGAGACCGACGAGCCGATGCCGCCGGTGCGCCCGCTGTCCTCCACCGTGACGACCAGCCGGTGGCCGCGGGCGAGCTCGACGAGCTCGGCAGGCACCGGCGAGACCCACCGCGGGTCGACGACGGTGACGCCGATGCCCTGCGCCGCAGCCCGTCCGGCGACGTCCAGCGCCAGCCGACCCATGGCACCGACGGCGACGAGCAGCACGTCGGGGCGGTCACCGCGGTGCAGGACGTCGACCGGCCCGGTGCGCTCGAGCGCCGGGACGTCGTCGCCCACCGGGCCCTTCGGGAACCGGACGGCGGTCGGCCCGTCGACGGCGACCGCCTCGCGGAGCAGCTCGCGCAGCCGAGCGCCGTCGCGAGGCGCGGCCAGGCGGAGCCCTGGCACGACCTGCAGCAGCGACAGGTCCCACATGCCGTTGTGGCTGGCGCCGTCGTCGCCGGTGACGCCGGCCCGGTCGAGCACGAAGGTGACCGGCAGGCGGTGCAGGGCGACGTCCATGAGCGTCTGGTCGAAGGCCCGGTTGAGGAACGTCGCGTAGATGCACACCACCGGGTGCAGCCCGCCCATCGCCAGGCCCGCGGCCGAGGTGACGGCGTGCTGCTCGGCGATGCCGACGTCGAAGGTGCGGTCGGGGAAGCGGCAGGAGAAGGCGTGCAGCCCCACCGGCTGCAGCATCGCGGCGGTGAGCGCGACGACGTCGGGCCGCTCGGTGCCGATGCGGACGATCTCGTCGGAGAACACGCTGGTCCACCCGGCGGCGGCGGTGGCCACCGGCTTGCCGGTGACCGGGTCGATGACGCCGACGCTGTGCAGGCAGTCGGCCTCGTCGTCGACGGCCGGCTGGTAGCCGTACCCCTTCACGGTGACGGCGTGCACGATGACCGGCCCGCCGAACTCCTTCGCGCGGCGCAGCGCCTGCTCCATCGCGGCGACGTCGTGCCCGTCGATGGGGCCGTAGTACTTCAGGCCGAGATCCTCGAACAGCACCTGGGGCTGCAGGTAGTCCTTGAGACCGCGCTTGAGGCCGTGGAGGGCCTCGTAGAGGGGCGGACCGACCAGCGGCGTCTGCGACAGGGTGGACTTGATGACCTCGAGCGCCCGCTCGTAGCCGGGCGACATGCGCAGCGTCGCGAGGTGGTCGGCGAGCCCGCCGATGGTGGGCGAGTAGGACCGCCCGTTGTCGTTGACGACGACCACGACCGGCAGGTTCGAGGCGGCGATGTTGTTGAGCGCCTCCCAGCACATGCCGCCGGTGAGCGCGCCGTCGCCGACGACCGCGACGACGTGCCGCTTCTCGCCGCGCAGCCGGTAGGCCTTGGCGAGCCCGTCGGCGTAGGACAGCGCGGTGCTCGCGTGGCTGTTCTCGATGACGTCGTGATCGGACTCGGCACGGCTCGGGTAGCCGGACAGACCGCCCTTCTTGCGCAGGGTCTCGAACCGGTCGAGCCGGCCGGTGAGCAGCTTGTGCGGGTAGCTCTGGTGCCCGGTGTCCCACAGCAGCCGGTCGCGCGGGGAGTCGAAGACGCGGTGCAGCGCGATCGTCGTCTCGACGACGCCGAGGCTGGGCCCGAGGTGCCCGCCGGTGCGGGACACCGTCTCCACCAGCACGTCGCGCAGCTCGGCGGCGAGCACGGGCAGCTGCGCGGGGGCGAGGCGCTTGAGGTCCTCGGGACCGCGCACGGTCTCGAGCAGTGTCACGCGGGCTCCTCGGTCTCGACAGCGGACGAGTCTAGGCGCGGCCTCGGCGGGGCACCCGTCCGTACCCGGCTCCCTGCGTTCGTCCCGGTCCGCCCGGCGGTTCGCCGGCGGAGCCCTCCCGACGGTTCCCGGCACCCCCCTGACCGCAGGAGGCACTCCAGGTCGGCGGTGGTGGAGTGGCTGGGGCGGTTCTGGTGCGCGTCGGACCCGTCGGGAGGGCTCCCGCCGGTCACAGCCGCGGGACCCAGCGCTCGCCGCGCAGCGCCGCCGCGACGAGAGCCACCTCGCGGCCGGCCCGCACCAGCCGCCGCCCCTCCCGCTCGTACGCGCCGATCGCGGCGTCCATCGCCTCGGGCGGCAGCTCGTCGGCCAGGTCGGCCCGCAGCGTCCGCAGCCCGTCGCGGGCCGCCTGCACGCCGGCGGCGACGTGCTGCGCGGCGAACCGCGCCAGCAGCACCGGGTGGCGCCGCAGCACCTCGTGCGCCCGGTAGTCCGGCGGGCACAGGTCCAGCAGCCACGCGACCGCGCTGCGCTCCCAGTCCGGCGCGTGGGGCGGCAGCACCGGGGCCGGCCAGCCCGGCGGCACGCGGTCGCGGTCGCTCACCCGGTCGAGGGTGCCCGGTCAAGCCGGGACCCGCACGTGACGACAACGACAGGGACGGGAGGTGCAGCCATGGGCGAGGCCGCGTACGACGGTGCCGACGCGCCGGTCGACGAGCCGGTCGAGGCGCCGGACGACGCTGCGCGCCTGCGCGCGGCGGTACTCGCCCTCAAGGCGCCGCAGGCTGCCAAGCGCGCGCCCGCGCCCCGCTCGTCGGTCTACGGCCGGGCGGCGGCGGCCGTGCCGTCCGACGTCCGCCAGGCGGCGTCCGCGGCGGTGCTGGCCGCGCGGCTGCGCAGCGTCGAGACCAGCGCCCTGCTGCCCGGCACGGCGCTCACCCTCGTGGTGAGCCCGAGGCCGCGCCGGCTCCCGGCCGAGACCGAGCGCTGCTGCGAGCTGCTCACCGGCGCCGGCGCCACCGTGGTGGTGCTCGGCGTCGACCTGCCGCGCAGGGTCAGCGACCGGTCGGCGCCGCTGTCGGTGCCGTTGCGGGCCGACGACTCGCTCCGCGACGAGTGGGCCATGGTCGCCTGCGGTCCTCACCGCCGGGTGGCGTTCCTGGCCCGCCGCCGCTCCGACGACGTGTGGGACTGGCTCATCACGCGCGACCCCGTGGCGGTGCACCGCGCCGGCACGGCGTTGCTCGAGCGGGTGCCGTTCCTCCGGCTGCGGGTGCCGGTGCTGGCGTAGACCGGTCAGCCGGTCAGCCGGTCAGCGCGCCGAGCGCCGCCGAGGCCGCCGGTCGGCCGGCCTCGTGCCAGGCGTCGACGAGCGACAGCCGGGTGCGCCGCTCGAGCAGGTCGGCGTCGGTGAGGGCGCCCTCCGCGACGACGCCCCACAGCAGCTCGACACCGAGCACCGGGACCCCCTCGGCCACGGGCGCGAGCAGCCGGGAATCGTCGGCGGCGAGCGCGGCGACGTCCGCGGCCTCGGTGCCGTAGCGGCGCACGAGCCGCGGCGGCAGGCCGGTGTGGGCCACCGCGCCGGCGCCGACGAGCGGCAGCTCGCGGGTCGGGCAGGGCCGGTCGGTGACCGCGTCGACGGCGTCCTCGGCCATCTGCCGGTAGGTCGTGAGCTTGCCGCCCAGCACCGTGACGACGCCCTCGCCGTCGCGCACGACGGCGTGCCGGCGGGACAGGTCGGCAGTGCGGCCCTCGGCACCGGCCAGCAGTGGGCGGACGCCGGCGTAGCGGCCGACGACGTCGGCCCGCGACAGCGGCACCTCGAGCCCGCGCGACAGCACGTCGAGCAGGAACACCTCCTCGCGCGCCTCGACGGACGGCACGTCCGGCAGCGGGCCGTCGAGCGGGTCGTCGGTGAGCCCGACGTGGACCAGTCCGTCCGGGTGCGGCAGCGCGAACACGTACCGGTTGGGAGCACCCGGCACCGGGACGGTCATGGCCGCCGCGGGGTGCCCGAGCGCCGCCGCGGGCAGCACGACGTGCGCGCCCTTGCTGGGCCGCAGCGCGGTGCTCGTCGTCAGCGTGTCGGCCCAGGCACCCGTCGCGTTCACGACCGCGCCGGCCCGGACGGTGAGCGCGCTGCCGGTGCGCTCGTCGACGAGCCGGGCGCCGTCGCCGGCGAGCTCGAGGGCACGGCAGTACGTGACGACGCGCGCGCCGTGCGCGGCGGCCGTGCGGGCGAGCGCGACGACCAGGCGCGCGTCGTCCTCCAGCTGGCCGTCCCAGCCGAGCAGGCCGCCGCGCAGGCCGGCGCGGCGCACCGCCGGGAGCAGCCGGGTGGTCTCGGCGGCCGTGAGCCGCCGCGGCGCCGGCAGCTCGGCGCGCCTGGTGCCGGCCGTCCGGCGCAGGGCGTCCCCGGCGCGCTGCCCGGCCGCGAACAGCACGCCGTCGCGGCGACCGACGTCCGGTGAGAGCGGCACGACCATCGGCAGCGGCCGCACCAGGTGCGGAGCGGTGCGCGAGAGCAGCACGCCCCGCTCGCGGGCGCTCTCGAGCGCCAGCCCGACGTCGCCGGTGGCGAGGTAGCGGAGCCCGCCGTGCACGAGCTTCGACGACCAGCGGCTGGTGCCGTGCGCGAGGTCGCTCTTGTCCACCAGGGCGACCGACAGGCCGCGCGCCGCGGCGTCGAGCGCGACGCCGCAGCCGGTGACCCCGCCCCCGACGACGAGGACGTCGACCGGCGAGTCGGCGAGCGCCTCGAGGTCGCGCGCCCGGCGGGCCGCGGACAGGTGCGGGCTGCGCACGGTCACCGATCCGGTCGCAGGTAGGCGTCGAGCAGGCGGCGCAGCTCCCCGAGCGTCGCGTCGGCGGGGTGCTGGGCCTGCACGATCCGGGCCGAGAAGACGAAGGACTGGGCGGTCAGCAGCAGGCAGGTGGCGGCCAGCCGCGCGTCGACCGGCCGGACCGAGCCGTCCTGCTGGCCCTCGACGACCTGCGCGGCGACGTGGTCCACCACCGCTCGCTGCGTGCTGCCGAACCGGTCGACGACCAGCGGCAGCAGCAGCTCGGGGTCCAGGTCGAGCACCCGGCACCACAGCGGGTGCTCGGTGAGCCGCTCGACGACGCGCACACCCGCCTCGACGAGCCGCTCACGCGCCGTGGGCAGGTCGGCGACCTCCTCCCGCGCGGCGTCGACGAGGGTGAGCAGCTCGGTGGTGAGCAGCTCGGAGACCAGAGCGCCGAAGTCGCCGTAGCGGCGGTAGACCGTCATCCGGCTGACGCCTGCGCGGCGGGCGACGTCAGCGAGGGTGGTGCGGCGCAGCCCGACGTCGAGCACGCACTCCTTGGCGGCGGCGAGCACGGCGTCCTGCGTCCGGTCGCGGCGATCGCTGCGCGGAGCGGGGACCGGTGTCGGACTGGTGTGACGCTGTGACGACATGTGTCACACTGTATGCCATGTCGACGGACCTCACCAGCCGACCGGCCGCTCCGGCGCTGCCCGCCAGCGCTTCCCCGCCACCCGACCTCGCGCCGGCCGGCTGGGGCGACCCCGCCCGCCGCCCGGGACTGCCCGAGCACGCCCGCCGGTGGCTCGAGCGCGAGGTCGGGCTGGGCCGTCCGTCGCGCCCCGGGCCGTCCACGCAGCTGCCGCCCTCGGCGCTGTCGAGCGCCGCCCGCGACGCGCTGCGCCGCGTCGTCGGAGCCGAGCACGTCCGCGAGGGCGTCGCCGAGCGGGTGCAGCATGCCGCCGGCCGCAGCTACCTCGACCTGCTGCGGCTGCGCTCGGGCGTCGCCGACGGACCCGACGCCGTCGTGCTGCCGGGCGACGCCGACGAGGTCGAGCAGGTCCTGCGGGCCTGCACCGAGCACGGCGTGGCGGTGGTGCCGTTCGGCGGCGGGACGAGCGTCGTCGGCGGCCTGACGCCGCTGCGCGGGCGCTTCCCGGCCGTCGTCAGCCTCGACCTTCGCCGGCTCGACCGCCTCGTCGCCGTCGACCCCGAGGCGCTCACGGCGACGTTCGAGCCGGGCGTGCGCGGGCCGGCCGCCGAGCAGCTGCTCGCCCCGCACGGCCTGACCCTCGGGCACTTCCCGCAGAGCTACGAGCACGCCTCGCTCGGCGGGTACGCGGCCACCCGGTCGGCCGGTCAGGCGTCCACCGGCTACGGCCGCTTCGACGAGCTGGTCACCGCCGTCGAGGCCCGCACGCCGGCCGGCCCGCTCGTGCTCGGCCGCGGCGCTGCCACCGCCGCCGGGCCGGACCTGCTCGGTCTGCTCGTCGGCTCGGAGGGCGCCTTCGGCGTGCTGACCTCCGTCACCGTGCGGGTCCGGCCGCGTCCCGCCGCACGCCGGTACGAGGGCCTGCTGTTCGGCACCTGGCAGGAGGGGTGCGCGGCGCTGCGCGAGCTCGAGCAGGGCGGCCTCGCGCCCGACGTCGCCCGGCTGTCCGACCCGGACGAGACCCGCGTGCAGCTGGCGCTGGCCGGCACGAGCGCGGTCAAGCGCACGGCGCTGCGGCTGCGCGGCTACGGCAGCGGCTGCCTGGCTGTCTTCGGCTGGGAGGGCGACGCGGAGGACGTGCGTGCCCGCCGCCGGCGCGCCGTGCGCGTCGCCAGGCGGCACGGTGCTATGCCGCTGGGCACGTCGGTCGGCGAGCGGTGGCAGCGCGGCCGCTTCGAGGGTCCGTACCTGCG
>DATMJH010000383.1:0-5888 GCA_035554015.1 Mycobacteriales bacterium | reverse complement strand
GTCCGGCGACGAACAGCCCGGCCGCCCGGTAGTCCTTGAGCGTGCGCACGAGGTTGGTGCAGCGCGCCACCGGCAGCCGCGCCGCGGCACCGGCCGAGGTGCGCCAGGCGGCCGCGGTCATGCCCGCCGACCGGCGCTCCGGCACGAGCACGCCCTGCGCGCCGAAGGCGGCCGCCGACCGGACCACCGCCCCGAGGTTGCGCGGGTCGGTGACGCCGTCGAGCGCGACGACGAGCGGCACCGGCGCCGCGAGCGCGGCCCGCAGCAGGTCGTCGGGGTGGGCGTGCTCGAACGCCGGCACCTGCAGCGCCAGCCCCTGGTGCACGGCGCGGCCGGTCATCCGGTCGAGCTCGCCGCGGCTGACCTCCAGCAGCGACACCCGGGCCTTGCCGGCCAGCGCCACGGCCTCGGTGACGCGCTCGTCGACGTCGATCCCGACGGCCACGTACAGCGCCGACGCCGGCACCCGGGCCCGCAGCGCCTCGACGACGGGGTTGCGGCCGGGCACCAGCTCCGGGGCGTCGGGGCCGGCCCGGCGCGGCGCGCGCCCGCCGCCCGGACGCGGCGCGCCGGCGCCGGCGCGCCGAGCGGCCGCCGCGGCACGGCGGGCGGCCGGGTGGCCCGTGCGCGCCTCGGCGGGCGGAGTGGGTCCGCGCCCCTCGAGCCGCCGCTTGTTGTTGCCACCGGAGCCGACGGCCGCACCCTTGCGGTGCGAGCCCGGCTTGGCCCCGCGCCCTCCCTGGCCGCCTCTGGCGGCAGCGGTGCCGCCAGAGGCGGCCAGGGAGGGCGCGGGGCCAAGCCGGGCTCGCACCGCAAGGGTGCGGCCGTCGGCTCCGGGGGCAACAACAAGCGGCGGCTCGAGGGTCGCGGCCCGACGCCCCCCGCCGAGGCGCGCACGGGTCATCCGGCCGCCCGCCGTGCCGCCCCGCTGCTTGCCGGTCATCGGGCCTCCAGGCGCCAGCGCACGCCGTCGGGGGTGTCCTCGAGGACGACGCCGGCGGCGGCGAGCCGGTCGCGGACGGCGTCCGCGGCGGCCCAGTCCTTGCGGGCGCGGGCCTCGGCCCGCGCCTCGACGGCGACGCCGACCAGCGCGTCGAGCACCGACGCGAGGTCGGCGTCCGCGGCCGGCCACTGGTCGACCGGGTCGAGCGCGAGCACCCGCAGCATCCGCCGGACGTCGGCGAGCACCGCGGCCAGCGCCGGCAGGTCGCGGTCGGCCAGCAGCGCGTTGCCGACCCGCACGCTGGTGTGGACCACGGCCAGCGCCTGCGGCACGCCGAGGTCGTCGTCGAGCGCGGCGGCGAAGTCGTCCCAGGCCGGGCTGTCCGCCTCGGGCAGGTCGGTGCCGACGCGCGCGGTGGCGTTGCGGACGAAGGTCTCGAGGCGCCCGTAGGCGGCCTCGCCGTCCGCCAGCGCCTGCGGCGACCACTCGAGCGACGAGCGGTAGTGGGCGGCGCCCAGCACGTACCGGAGCACCTGCGGGCGCACGGCCTGCAGCACGTCCGCCACCGTCGTCGAGTTGCCGAGGCTCTTGCTCATCTTCTCGCCGGAGCCACCGGCGACCGTGACCAGGCCGTGGTGCAGCCAGCGCCGGGCGAACGGGTGACCCGCGCAGGTCGACTGGGCGACCTCGTTCTCGTGGTGCGGGAAGACCAGGTCGAGCCCGCCGGCGTGCAGGTCGAACTGCTCGCCGAGGTGGTCGACCGCCATCGCCGAGCACTCGATGTGCCAGCCCGGGCGGCCCGAGCCCCACGGCGACGGCCAGCTCGGCTCGCCCGGCTTGGCCGCCTTCCACAGCGCGAAGTCGAGCGGGTCGCGCTTGGCGCCGGTGTGGCCGTGCGCGACCGGCTTCTCCCCTGCCCGCAGCGCGTCCGGGTCCTGACCCGACAGCGCGCCGTAGCCGGCCACCGTGCGGACGGCCAGGTAGACGTCGCCGTCGCTCTCGTAGGCATGGCCCTTGTCGAGGATGCGCTGGACCAGCGCGACGATGCTCGGGATCGAGCCGGTGACCCGCGGGGTCGCCGTCGGCGGCAGCACCTGGACGGCGTCGTACGCCCGCTCGAAGGCGCGCTCCTGCCGCGTCGCCAGCGCCCACCACGGCTCGCCGGCGTGCGCCGCGTCGTGCAGGATCTTGTCGTCGACGTCGGTGACGTTGCGGACCCAGGTGACCTGCAGGCCCTTCTCCCGCAGCCACCGGTGCAGCACGTCGAGCGCGACCGCGCTGCGCAGGTGCCCCACGTGCGGCGCCGCCTGCACGGTCGGTCCGCAGACGTACACGCCGGCACGGCCCGCGGCGACCGGCTCGAACGGCTGCACCGCGCGCGTGCGGGTGTCGTACAGGCGCAGCGTCACCGCGTCAGGCTACGGCCGCGCGGCCCCTGCCGGCCCGCCGGCCGACCTGACGACGAGCGCCGTCGCGACGGCAGCCCGCCCTTCGCCGCGGCCGGTGAGCCCGAGCCCGTCGGTGGTCGTCGCGCTCACGCTCACCGGCGCCCCGACGACGCTCGACAGCGCGGCCTCGGCCTCCGCCCGGCGGGGTCCGAGCCGGGGCCGGTTGCCGATCACCTGCACCGCCACGTTCCCGACCGACCAGCCGGCCCCGCCGAGCAGCCGCACCACCTCGCCGAGCAGGGCGACCCCCGACGCGCCGGACCACTCCGGACGGTCGGTGCCGAACACGGCGCCGAGGTCACCGAGGCCGGCGGCCGACAGCAGCGCGTCGCACGCCGCGTGCGCGGCGACGTCGCCGTCGGAGTGGCCGGCGCAGCCGTCCTCGCCGTCGAACAGCAGGCCGGCCAGCCAGCACGGCCGCCCCGGCTCGACGGGGTGCACGTCGACGCCGACGCCGACCCGCGGCGCCTGCTCAGCCACGACGGCCCGCCAGCACGGCCTCGGCGAGCAGCAGGTCGAGCGGCCGGGTGACCTTGAAGGCCTCGTCGTGGCCCGCGACCGTGTGCACCGCCAGGCCGAGCGCCTCGACCATGGCCGCGTCGTCGGTGGCGGCGCCGACGCACTCGCGGTGCGCCCGCTCGAGCACGTCGCGGGCGAAGCCCTGCGGTGTCTGCACGGCGCGCAGGTCGGCCCGCGCGACGGTGCGCACCACGGCGCCGTCGGCGTCCACCTGCTTGACCGTGTCGGGTACCGGGACGACCGGGACGACGGCCGGCGCCCCGGCGCGCACCGCGGCGGCGACCCGCTCGACCAGTGCGGCCGGCGCCAGGCAGCGCGCGGCGTCGTGCACGAGCACGACGTCGGCGTCCGCGGGCAGTGCCGCGAGGGCGCACGCCACCGACGCCGACCGCTCGGCGCCGCCGGCGACGACCGCCACGTCCCACGCCGCGAGCAGCGTCTGCACCTGCGGCACGTCGTCGGCTGGTGCCGCGACGACGACCGGCCCGACCGACGGCGCTGCGCGCAGGCCCCGGACGGCGTGCACGAGCAGCGGCTCACCGGCCAGCCGGCGCAGCGCCTTGGGCCCACCCGGCCCCAGCCGCTCCCCGCGCCCGGCGGCCGGGACGAGGACGCCGACGCTCACCCGGTCAGTGTGTCGGACCGCCCGGTCCCGGCACCGGGCGGGCCGGCGGGCGGGGCCGCGGCCGGTCGTCGGCCGGGGCGCCGCCACCGGCCGGCCGGCCGAAGACCAGCCGGCCGTTGGCCGTGGTGAGCACGCTCGTCACGTGCACGCTCACCTCGGTGCCGAGCAGTGCCCGCGCCCGCTCGACGACGACCATCGAGCCGTCATCGAGGTAGCCGACCGCCTGGCCGGCCTCCTTGCCCGGCTTGAGCAGCAGCACCGGCACGTCGTCGCCCGCCGCGACCGGCGGCCGGAGCGCGAGGGCGAGGGCGTGCAGGTTGAGCACCTTGACGCCCGCCAGCGCGGCCGCCCTGGCCAGGTTCGTGTCGAGGGTGAGCAGCGCGGCGTCGCGCTCGAGGCAGATGCGCACCAGCTTGGCGTCGACCTCGGCCACCCCCGGCACGTCCAGGTCGAGCACCTCGAGGTCGACACCGGGTTCGCGCTTGAGCGCCTCGAGCACCTCCAGCCCCCGCCGGCCCTTCGCGCGCCGGAGGTCGTCACCGGCGTCGGCGAAGCCCTGCAGCTCGGCGAGCACCGGGTTCGGGACGAGCATCGAGCCGTGCAGGAACCCGGCGCGGACGACGTCGAGCACCCGGCCGTCGATCGCGACGGAGGTGTCGACGACCCGCGGAAGGGCCGCCGCCGGCAGGCGCCGCGGCGCCATGCCGGCCCGCTCGCCGAACAGCGCGAGCACGCCGTCGCGCTTGCTGGCGCCGACCTGGTAGCCGACGTACGCGCAGGTGACCACGACGACGCCGAACAGCGGGAAGGCGAGGTAGGCCTGCGGCAGGAAGAACACCGGCCACGCCACCCCGGCGCCGAGCAGGACGCCGCCGACCAGCCCGAGCGAGCCGGCGACGAGCGTGTCGGCGGAGACGTCGCGCAGCGTGGTGCGGGCGACCTCGGCGGTCTGGCCGGCGCGACGGCCGAGCACGCCGCCGAGCACGTAGCCCAGCCCCGACCCGAGCACCAGGCCGACGGCGGTGCCGTTGAGAGCGCCCAGCACCGGGCGCGCCGGGTCGACGGCCTCGCCGACCTGGTAGCCGGCACCGGCGAAGAAGACGACGACGAGCAGCCGCAGCACCTCGAGCACGGCAGGCGGCGTCCGCACCCGGGACGAGGTGCGCACCGGCGCCGGCAGCGCCGCGGTGGGCCGGTCGTGCCGGGCCTGCGGCGCAGCGTCGACCGGTGCGGCGGTCTCCGGCACGGCGGTCATGCGCGGGGTATCGGCACGACTCCGGCCCGACCCAAGCGCGGAACGGACACCCGGGCCGGGATGTCCGCGATGTCGGTGCGCACGACAGCGGCCGCCGTCCAGGGGGACGGCGGCCGCGAGGTCGACGGCCGGCGGAGGCCGGCCGGCCGGACTAGCTGGCGAGCACCTCGTCGAGGATGGCCTCGGCCTTGTCCTCGTTGGTGCCCTCGGCCAGCGCGAGCTCGCTGACGAGGATCTGGCGTGCCTTGGAGAGCATCCGCTTCTCCCCGGCCGACAGCCCCCGCTCCTTGTCGCGGCGCCAGAGGTCGCGCACGACCTCGCCGACCTTGTTGATGTCGCCGGAGGCCAGCTTCTCGAGGTTGGCCTTGTAGCGCCGCGACCAGTTGGTCGGCTCCTCGACCGCCGGAGCGCGCAGGACCTCGAAGACCTTGTCGAGGCCGGCCTGGCCGACGACGTCACGGACGCCGACGATCTCGGCGTTGTCCGCCGGGACCCGGACGGTCAGGTCGCCCTGGGCGACCTTGAGGACCAGGTAGATGCGCTCCTCGCCCTTGATGGTGCGGGTCTCGATGGCCTCGATGAGCGCGGCCCCGTGGTGCGGGTAGACGACGGTCTCGCCGACTGCGAACGTCATGTGGTTGTAGCCCCTCTCGCCAGGAGCCAGAGTACCACCGCTCGGCGGCCGCAGCCGCGGCTCGCGGGAACATCACCGCAGGTCAGAGGGCATTGGGCCGCCGACAGGGGTCTTGACAGATCCACTGTCGGGATGCATGCACCCCCTCGCGGCGCCCCGGTCAGCGGGCCCGGAGGAGGGCGGCGTAGAGGGTCAGACCGGGCCCGAACGCCATCGCCACGACCGCGCTGCCGGGTGGCAGGTCGCGGGTCTGCTGCAGCCGCTCGAGCACCAGCAGCACGGTCGCGCTCACGACGCCAGAGGTCGCGCACGACCTCCGCGACCTTGATGACGTCACCGGACGCCAGCTTCTCCAGATTGGCCTTGTAGCGCCGCGACCAGTTGGTCGGCTCCTCGACCGCCGGAGCGCGCAGGACCTCGAAGACCTTGTCGAGGCCGGCCTGGCCGACGACGTCACGGACGCC
>DATMJH010000382.1:0-15639 GCA_035554015.1 Mycobacteriales bacterium | reverse complement strand
CCGCACGACAGCCCCGCCGACCGCACGGTCGCCCGCGACCCGGCGCATGAGCGCCGGGACGCCCTCGACGTCGCCGGCCGCGGCTTCACCAGCCGGCTGCTCGTCGGCACCGGCAAGTTCGCCTCGCACGCCGTCATGCGGGACGCGCTGCTGGCCTCGGGAGCGGAGATCGTCACGGTGGCGCTGCGGCGCGTGGACCTGGACCGGGCGGGGGACGGCGACGTCCTCGACGTCGTGCCGCCACGGATGACGCTGCTGCCGAACACCAGCGGGGCGGCCGACGCCGACGAGGCGGTCCGGCTCGCCCGACTGGGACGAGCCGCCACCGGCGCCGACCTGGTCAAGCTGGAGGTCACGCCCGACCCGCGGACCCTCGCCCCCGACCCGGTCGAGACGCTGCGCGCCGCCGAGCGGCTGGTCGCCGAGGGTTTCGTCGTCCTGCCCTACTGCTCGGCCGACCCCGTGCTGTGCCGGCACCTCGAGGAGGCCGGCTGCGCCACCGTCATGCCGCTCGGCGCCTGGATCGGCAGCAACCGGGGCTTGCGGACCCGTGACGCGATCGAGGTCATCGTCGAGCAGGCCGGCGTCCCCGTCGTCGTCGACGCCGGCCTCGGCGTGCCGAGCGACGCCGCCGAGGCGATGGAGGTCGGCGCCGACGCGGTGCTCGTGAACACCGCCATCGCCGTGGCCGCCGACCCGGTGCTCATGGCGCGCGCGTTCGCTCTCGCCACGCAGGCCGGGCGGCTCGGCCACCTGGCCGGCCGCGGCGCCGCTCTGCCGCCCACCACGGCGGAGGCGTCGTCGCCGCTGACCGGCTTCCTGTCCTGATGGCCGCGCCCCCCGGCCGCTTCGCCCAGCACCTGGCCGCGCTCCCGGCACCGCGCGCGGAGTGGACCTCCGACGACGTCGACCGCGCGCTCGCCGCGCCGTCGCTCGCCGCGCTGCCGGCGCTGCTGTCGCCCGCGGCGGCGCCCCGGCTCGAGAACCTGGCTCAGCGGGCGCGGGCGGTGACCCTGCAGCGGTTCGGGCGTGCGGTGCGCCTGTTCGCGCCGCTCTACGTGTCGAACGCGTGCCTGTCCTCGTGCACGTACTGCGGGTTCAGCAAGGGGCTCGACGTCGTCCGCCGGACGCTCACCGTCGACCAGGTGGAGGCGGAGGCGCGCTCGCTGGCCGGCCGCGGGTTCCGCCACCTGCTGCTGGTCGCGGGGGAGCACCGGGTCGAGGTGTCGGCCGACTACCTCGTCGCCTGCGTCGAGCGCCTCCGGCCGTTCGTCCCGAGTCTCAGCATCGAGACGCAGACGTGGAGCGACGACACCTACGCCCGGCTCGTGGCCGCCGGGCTCGAGGGCGTCGTGCACTACCAGGAGACCTACGACCGCGAGCGGTACGCCGAGACGCACGTCGCGGGGTGGAAGCGCGACTACGACCGGCGGCTGTCGTCGACCGAGCGCGCTGCCGAGGCCGGTGTCCGTCGGCTGGGCATCGGCGCGCTGCTCGGGCTGGCCGGCGACTGGCGCGCCGACGTCGTCGCCGTCGCGGCGCACGCCCTGTGGCTGCAGAAGCACTACTGGCGCACGGAGGTCACCGTCGCGCTGCCGCGGATCAAGCCGTCGGCGTCGGGGTTCCAGCCGGTGGTGCCCGTGACCGACGCGGAGTACGTGCAAGCGCTGTCGGCGCTGCGGCTGGTCGCACCCGAGGCCGGCATCGTCCTGTCGACGCGCGAGCCCGCGGCGCTGCGCGACGGCCTCGTGCGCATCGCCGTGACGACCATGAGCGCCGGGTCGTCGACCGAGCCCGGCGGGTACTCGACCCCCGGCACGGCGCAGGAGCAGTTCGCCGTCTCGGACGAGCGCTCGGCCGCCGAGGTGGCCGCGATGCTCGAGGCGGCCGGCTACGAGCCGGTCTGGAAGGACGCCTTCCCGCTCTCACCCGAGGTGGCGCACCTCTAGGTCGGCGCCCCGATGCGCGGCTGTCTACTCCTCGAACGAGGTGTCCTCGAGCACCAGCGCAGCACCCCAGCCGCCGCTCGGGACGAGCGAGGCCGCTCCGTCGTTCGAGACCCGTCGACCGTCCGGGGTCCGAAGCTCGACCTCGAACCAGCGGAACGCGAGAGCGGAGTCGCCTTCCGGGCCCATCCACTCGACGCGCAGCGCCTGCCCGTTCCGTGCGTACTCGGCCGAGGGCAGGTCGGCCGGTCCGTATCCCTCGCGGCCGAACGATCCCCGGACGTCCCAGGAGTCGCGCACGCGCGCCGCGAGGCTGCTCCGGTCGGCGCCGGCCTGCCCGTCGGGCGGGCTCCACCCGGCGGCGACGAGCCGTTGGTGCAGCGCCAGGACCTGGTGCCGGAAGAGCGCCTCGTCGCCGACGACCACCGCGGCCGACAGCTCCGTGCAGCTCAGGTCGTACGGGTCGTCGATCTTCCAGTTGTGCTGGCCGACCGCGCAGTGGCCGCCTCCACCGGTGGCGACGACGGCTCCGACGCCGAGCGTCGGCTCGACGACGTCGTCGATCAGCGTGGCACGGTCCTCGTCCAGCGCGGCGCGAGTGCGCTCGCGGACCTCGACGACACGCGCGTCGCCCTCCTCGGGGCGGCCGGCCGACAGCAGGTCGTCGAGACCGCCGGAGAACACCGCGGCCAGCCACAGCAGCCCGGCGGCGAGAAGAACGCCGGTCATCAGCAGCGCTGCGAGCAGCACGCGGAGCCAGATCCGCGGTCGGCGCGGCGGCGCGGGTGGTGGCCAGGCGGTGGCGGCGAGCGGCATGCGGTCACCGTGCCGGGAGCCCGTCGTCGGTGGCAGCGCAGAACTACTCAGGACCGTGCGGTAGAAGAGCGCGTGCGCGTCTCCGACCTGCAGACCCCAGCCCTGCTGGTCGAGCGCTCGCTGCTCGAGCAGAACCTGGCCACGATGAGCGCTGCCCTGCCCGGTGCGCGGTTGCGACCGCACGTCAAGGCTCACAAGACGACGGCGCTCGCGCGGCTGCAGGCGGCGCAGGGCCACCGCGGCTTCACCTGCGCGACGATCCGCGAGGTCGAGGGCATGGCCGCCGCAGGCCTCGGTGACGACCTGCTGCTGGCCAACGAGGTGCTCGACGCTCGCAGCCTGGGAGCCGTCGTCGAAGGCGGCGCACGCGTCACCGTTGCCGTCGACAGCGCTCAGACCGTCGACGCCGCGGCCGACGGCGGCGTGCGCGAGGTCGTCGTCGACGTCGAGGTGGGGTTGCCGCGCTGCGGCTGCGACCCGGCCGAGGCGGGCCGGATCGCCGACCGGGCGCGCCGTCGCGGGCTCGAGGTGCGCGGCGTCATGGGCTACGAGGGTCATCTCATGCTCGAGACCGAGCGCAAGGCCGAGCAGACCGAGGAGTGCATGTCGCGGCTGCTCGCCGCGCACGCCGACGTGGGTGGCGACCTGGTGAGCGCCGGGGGCACCGGCACCTATGCGGTGAACACCTGGGCGACCGAGATCCAGGCCGGCAGCTACGCCCTCATGGACACCGCCTACGCCGCGACCGGGCTGCCCTTCGGCCAGGCGCTGACGGTGCTCGCCCGCGTGGTCAGCGTCAGCAGCAAGGGGTGGGCCGTCGCCGATCTCGGGCTGAAGTCGCTCGGCATGGACCACGGCAACCCGACGCTGCCGGGGATGCTCGTGTGGTTCTGCTCCGACGAGCACACGACGTTCTCGGCCGAGGACGGCAGCGCCCTGCCCGCCGTCGGGGACCTCCTCCGGGCCGAGCCCGCGCACGTCGACCCGACGGTCGCGCTCCACGAGCGCATGCACCTCGTGGACGGCGCCGGGCCGGACGCCGAGGTGCTCGAGTCGTGGGCGGTCGACCTGCGGGGGTGGTAGCTGCGGCCGTCTCGACGGGTGCCGCATCGCCCGGTGTGCGGTCCTGACGCAGGTGCGCCGACGCGCTCACACCAGGCCGCGGGCGCCCTGGTGCGCGTCGGCGCGCCCGTCGCGCTCGAGAAGCGCGTCGGTCAGCAACGTCACCAGCGCCTCGAGCTGGACGTCGATCGAGGAGGTGACCTCCTCGGCCGAACCGTCGAGGGCGCGGGCGGCCAGGCCCGCCTTGGTGTCGATGAGCTCGG
Organism: Mycobacteriales bacterium; assembly: GCA_035554015.1. Classification (GTDB taxonomy): domain Bacteria; phylum Actinomycetota; class Actinomycetes; order Mycobacteriales; family SCTD01; genus DATLGD01. Next base: position 11,552 of record DATMJH010000382.1, on the reverse strand, counting down.
CGATGCGCGCGTCGATCGTCTGCGCGGCGATGATGCGCCAGGCCGTGACCGGCTGGTCCTGCCCGATGCGGTGCACCCGGTCGATCGCCTGCTGCTGCTCGGCGTCGGTCCAGCTCAGCTCGGCGAGCACGACGTCCGAGGCCACCTGCAGGTTGAGGCCGACGCCGGCCGCGAGCAGCGAGCAGACGGCCACCGCGACGTCCGGGTCGTTGGTGAACGCGTCGATGCTCTGCTGGCGGTTGCGGGCCGTCTGGTCGCCGCGGATGGAGACGTACCCGAGCCCGCGCTGCCCGAAGGTCTGCTCGGCGGCGTCCATGACGTCGACGTGCTTGGCGAAGAAGACGACCTTGCCGGCGCTGCGGGCGATCTGACCGGCGTAGTCGGCGGCGAGCACGGCCTTGGCCTGGCCGATGCGCCGCATCATCGTGAAGACGTTCTCCTCGCCACTGCTGTCCTTGGCGTCCTGGCGCTCCCACGTCGCGACCTTGCGCACGAGCTCGTGGTCGATGCCTTCGACGACCATGCCCGGCGAGCGCGCCTCGAGCGCGCTGTCGTAGCGCTTGACCAGGCGGCGGGCGAGCACCCGCTCCGCCTCCTTGATGGATCGGCCGAGGGCGCCCTCGAGCTCGACCGGCAGGTCGGCGATGCGGCGCGCCGGGATGTCGGCCGCGACGTCCACCTTGCGGCGCCGGACGATGCCCATGTCGATGACCGACGCGCGTGCCGCGGGCAGGAAGCCGTGGTCGGCCGGGGTCAGGCCGTTGCTCTCGAGCTCGGCCATGAGGTGCCGTGACGGCTCGTTCTCGTCGATCCAGCCGAGGAACTGCCAGATCGCGAGGAAGTCCTCGATGTCGTTGATGAGCGGTGTGCCGGTGAGCGCCATGAGCAGCGGCCGCGCGGTGCGCATCCGGATGCGCTCGGCGATCTCGAGCACGTGCCGCGACCGCTGCGAGGTCTTGTTCTTGATGAAGTGCGCCTCGTCGACCACCATGCCGCGGAACCCGAACGTGCCGAACCAGCCGACGTGGCGGTCGAGCACCTCGTAGTTCACGACGACGATGTCCGAGAACGCGTCGACGTCCTCGCCGTCGCCGTGCACGACCGTCGTCGGGCGGTTCGGCACCCACATGCCCGCCTCGCGCGCCCAGTTCGTCTTGACGACGTTCGGCACGACGACCAGCAACGGGTAGGCGTCGGCGGCCTCGGCGGCGAGCAGCGCCTGGGCGGTCTTGCCGAGCCCGGGCTCGTCGGCGAGCAGGAACGTGCGGTGCCCCGCCTCGGCGGCGGCGACGACCTGCGCCTGGTGCGGCATCAGCGGGCGGCCGACGAGCATGCTCAGCGCGGAGGGCTTCGGCAGCTCCATGCACGACGGTGCTCCGTCGGACGCCTCCTCGAACGCGCGGAGCAGCGGCTGCAGCAGCTCCCACGTCGCCAGCAGCCGCGGCTTCGGCGGAGGCGGCGGCACGTCGTAGTCCGGCTCCAGGAACGGGTTCGCGAGCTGGCGGGCGGTGACCGACCGCGGCACGACCTGCTTCTCCGGCTTGGGCGCGGACGGCGAGGCGACGCGGGTCTGCTCGGGTGCCGGGTCGGCCGGTGGCTCCATCCCCGCGGCCAGCCTGAGCTCGCGCAGCACGGCCCGGGTGTCCGGCAGCAGCTGCGCGTCGTCGGTGAGCAGTGCCAGCAGGGTGCCGTCACGGGCGGCGGTGCGGGCCAGGACGGTGGCGATGCCGTCGAGGCGCTTGAGCTGCTCGGCCCGCCGCGCCTCGCTGAGCCCGGCGCTCTGCAGCCGCGACCGCTCCTCGCGGACGAGGAGCGCGACCGCCTGGAAGGTGCTCCGGGTCGAGGCGCGCGGCCTGCCGCGCTGCACCGCCTGCTCGATGTCCCGCACGGTCTGCGCGAGCACGGAGACGAGGTCCTGCGGGCGGTTCGGGCGCCCCGCGGGACGGCGACGCGCGGGCGCGTCGGAGCGCGGCTGGCGCCGGTCGCGTCCGGGCACGCCGTCCTCCCTCCGAGCAGTGACCGCGGCGGTCGCCGGGTTCCGCACCGCCGCTGCCCGCCGGCACGCGGTGGTGCGCGGCGGCCGACAGCGACCGCGACCGGCGGAGGTGAGCTGCCGCCCACCCGCCCTCGACCTGACGGTGCGGCCGGGGCCGCCCCGTGCGACGCGCGTCGCCGCGGACGCCGTGACCGGCGTCGCGGCGGCGTCCTCGCGTGGCCCCTGTCGCGCTGGACCCGGCGGCGGACCGACGGTCGAGCGCGCAGCGGCCGCAGCGTCTCAGCCGGTTGCGGGGTCGACTCTACGGTGCCCGCGCTGCGGACGGTGCGGCGCCACCCCGGTCACGCCCCGAGGACGCGCTCCAGGTAGGCGTTGCCGAACCGCCGCTGCGGGTCGAGCTCGTCCCGCAGCGCGACGAACGCCTCGAACCGGGGGTAGCGCCGGCGGAGCTCGTCGGCGGTGAGGTCGTGCTCCTTGCCCCAGTGCGGCCGGCCGCCGACGGCGCCCGCCAGCTCGGCCACGACGCGGAACCACCGCTCGTGCGGCGTGCCGACGTAGGCGTGTGCCGCGACGTAGGCCGAGTCGCGGCCGAACGCCGTGGACATGGCGACGTCATCGGCGGGGCACACCCGGACCTCGACCGGGAAGTCCACCGTCAGCCCGAGCCGTTCCGGTGCGCGCCGCAGCTCGCCCAGCAGCTCGGGCAGGTGCTCCCGTGGCACGGCCCACTCGGTCTCCCGGAAGTGCACCCGTCGCCGGCTGACGAACACCCGGTGCGCCTCGTCGGTGTAGGTGCGCGCCGTCAGCGCCCGGGCCGCGAGGCGGTTGAGCGCCGGCACGGATCGCGGCATCGCGCGGCCGAGCCGTCGGGTCAGCGAGAACGCCCCGTTGCTGAGCATCTCGTCGTCGAGCACCGCGCGCAGCCGGGGAAGCGGTCGGCGGGGTCCGTCGACGCGGTCGTTGCGCTTCACGAGCGCCGTCGACGTGTGCGGCCACCAGTAGAACTCGGCGTGGTCGTGCGCGGCGACGAGGTCCTCGAAGCCCTCGAGCACGGCGTCGAGCGGCTCGGGGCGCTCGTCGGCGCACAGCAGGAACGCCGGCTCCGCCTGCCACGTCAGGCGCGTCAGGACGCCGAGAGCGCCGAGGCCGAGCCGCGCGCCGGCGAAGACCTCCGGACGCTCCTCGGCGGAGCAGGTGACCACCTCCCCGTCCGCCGTGACCAGCTCCACGGCGACGACCTGCGCGGCCAGCCCGCCGCTGCGGCGGCCGGTGCCGTGCGTGCCGGTGCTGACGGCGCCCGACACGGTCTGCCGGTCGACGTCGCCCATGTTGGTCAGCCCGAGCCCGTGCGCGGCGAGCAGCGCGTTCAGCCGGTGCAGCGGCATCCCGGCCTCGACCGTCACCCGGCAGGTCTGGGGGTCGATGTCGACGAGCCGCTGCATCGCGGTCATGTCGAGCAGCACCCCGTCGGTCAGCGCGATGCCGGTGAACGAGTGGCCGCTCCCCACCGCCTTGACGCGCCGGTCCATCGCGGCGGCCCGGCGCACGGCGTCGGCGACGTCGCCGGTCGACGTCGGCCGCTCGACTGCCGCCGGTGTCATGGCCTGGTTGCCGGCCCAGTTGCGCCACGTCGGGGCGGTGCTCACGTCGCTAGCCTGCCGCAGTGCCCGAGCCCGCTCCTGCCGGAACACCGCTCGAGCACGTGGTCGTCGTGGGAGGCGGGCTCGCCGGCGCGCGGGCGGTGCAGGAGCTGCGCGGTCAGGGTCACCGCGGTCGCGTGACCCTCGTCGGTGCCGAGCCGCACCGCCCGTACGACCGCCCGCCGCTGTCGAAGGAGCTGCTGCGCGGCGACGTCGACGACAGCAGCCTCGACATCGACTGGGCCGGGCTCGACGTCGAGCTGCGACTGGGCGTGCGCGCGACCGGGCTGCGTGACGGCGTGCTCGAGACCGACGGCGGTGCCCTCGACCACGACGGGCTGGTGCTCGCGACCGGCGCCGAGCCGCGGCTGCTGCCGGGCGTGGACACGCAGCACGTGCACGTGCTGCGCACGGTCGAGCACGCCCGCCGGCTGCGGGCAGCGCTGGTGCCGGGGAGCCGGGTCGTCGTCGTCGGAGCCGGCTGGGTGGGCGCCGAGGTGGCCACCGCCGCCGCGGCCGCGGGTTGCCGGACGACCGTCGTGGAGGCGGCCGAGGCGCCGCTCGCCGGAGCGGTCGGCGTCGAGGCCGGTCGCCGGACCGCGGCCTGGTACGCGACGGCGGGCGTCGACCTGCTGCTCGGCGCTCCGGTCGCCTCCGCCGGTGCGGACGCCGTCGAGCTGGCCGACGGCACCCTGCTGCCCGCCGACGCCGTCGTGCTGGGCGTCGGCGCACAGCCGGCGACGGCGTGGCTCGAGGGCACCGGCCTGCTCCGGCACGGTGCCGTCGCCGTGGACGAGCACCTCGCGGCGCGACCCGGCGTCGTCGCGGTCGGCGACTGCAGCGCCTGGCAGTCGCGGCGGTTCGGCACCCGGCTGCACGTCGAGCACTGGGACGACGCGCTGCACGCGCCGGCGGCCGCCGTGACGACGCTGCTGGGAGGTGCGGCGGTGCACGACCCGGTGCCGTACTTCTGGTCCGAGCAGCTCGGCCACCGGCTCCAGTTCGCCGGCTACCACCGCGACGCCGACGACGTGGTCGTGCGCCGCGGGCCGGGCGAGTCCTGGGCGCTGTGCTGGTTGCGGGGCGGCCGGCTCGTCGCGGTGCTCGTCGCCGACCGCCCGCGCGACCTGCTGCAGGCCCGCCGCGCCATCGCCGCCGGCGTGCACCCCGACCGCGAGCTGCTGGCCGACCCGGCGGTCCCCTTCCGGGACCTCTGAGCGCCGACTGGCAGGGCGCCGGCCGCGGCTCTACCGTCCGGCCATGCCGCTGACCCGGGTCCACCTGCTCGGTGCCGCCGACGACCTCGGCGCGTTCCTCGTCCGCACCGGGCTCGACGTGGTCGACGGTCTCGACGGCACGACGGACGGCAGTGCGGTCGTCGTCGTCGCCGACCGGCTCGACGAGCCGCTGGAGGACCGCCTGCTCGCCGTGGGCGTGCCGGTGCTGCTGGTGGGGCCGACGATGAGCACGGCGCTGTCCGACGCCGCCGGGCTCGTGCCGCGAGAGCTGACACCGGTGCACGAGGTGCGCGTGCGACCCGGTCGCGACGCGGGCGAGGTGGCGGCACGGCGAGGCGGTGACCTGCTCCTGCACGACCGCTGGCCCCTGCAGGACAAGGTGGCCGACGACGTCGAGGTGCTCCTGACGGCGAGCAGCGCCTTCCGCGACCACCCGGTGGCGACGTGGCGGCCGTCGACCCGCGTCGGCGCGCTGACCGTCGGCTCCACCGCGACGACGCTCGCCGACCCGGTGTGGCACCGGCTCGTGCACCGCGTTCTCCGGCACGTCACCGGCGTGCGTGACGGCGGACCGGTGCGGTTCGGGATGCTCGGGTTCGGCGCGATCGGCCTCGAGCACGCCGCGGCCGTGGCGCGCACCGAGGGGCTCGAGCTGGCCGCCGTGTGCGACACCGATCCGGCGCGCACGGACGCCGCCCGGTCGGTCGCCCCGGAGGTGCGCGTCCACACCGGCGCCGACGCGCTGCTGACCGACGACGGCGTCGACCTCGTCGTCGTCAGCACCCCGCCGAGCACCCACGCGCACTGGGTGCTGCAGGCGCTGGAGGCGGGCAAGCACGTCGTCGTCGAGAAGCCGTTCTGCCTCACGGTCGAGCAGGCCGACCGGCAGGTCGCGGCGGCGGCCGAGCGGCGGCTGCTGCTCGCGGTCTACCAGAACCGGCGGTGGGACGCCGACTATCTGGCGCTCAAGCGCGTCGTGCGGGACGGCCTCGTCGGCGAGGTGTTCTCGGTCGAGACCTTCGTCGGCGGCTACGGCCACCCGTGCAACTTCTGGCACTCCGACGAGGCGGTCAGCGGCGGCGCGGTCTACGACTGGGGCAGCCACTACCTCGACCAGCTGCTCGACCTGCTCGGTACGGACGTCGAGTGGGTGAGCGCCACGGCGCACAAGCGGGTCTGGCACGACGTCACCAACGCCGACCACACCCGCGTGCTGCTGCACTACCGCGACGGCCGAGAGGCCGAGTTCACCGCCTCCGACCTCGCCGCGGCACGCAAGCCGAAGTACCACGTGCTCGGCACCCGCGGCGCCGTCGTCGGCGACTGGCGGGAGGAGCGCGTGGTGTCCCGGTCGGCGGTCGGTCTGCTGCTCGAGGACCGGCTGGCGCCGGCCGACAGCCCGGCTGCGCTGCGCGTGCTGGTGCCCGACGGCGCCGGCGGGACGTCGGTGACCGCCCTGTCGGTACCGCCGCCACCGCTCGACCCGTTCCACCGCGAGCTGGCGGACGCGCTGCTCGCGGGCGTGCCGATGTCGGTGACCCCGGAGGGGTCGCGGCGCGGCGTCGCGGTGATGGAGGCGGCCACCCGCTCGGCGCAGGACGGCGGCCGGCCCGTCGACGTCGACCTCTAGCCTGCGGCCGCATGGACGTGCGGTGGGGGTTCCTCGGCGCCGGGATGATCGCCGGGGTGCTCGCCGAGGCGGTGCGGTCCGCCGACGGGGCCGTGCTGCACGCCGCGGGCGCCCGCGACGTGGCGCGGGCTCAGGCGCTCGGGCCGGTGCGCGCGTACGGGTCGTACGACGAGGTGGTGGCCGATCCGGACGTCGAGGCGGTCTACGTCGCGCTGCCCAACGACGCGCACCTGCCGTGGACGCTGGCCGCCCTCGACGCCGGCAAGCACGTGCTGTGCGAGAAGCCGCTGGCGATGACGGCGGCCCAGGTCGACGACGTCGTCGCGACGGCCGCACGCGCCGACCGGCTCGTCGTCGAGGCGTCGTGGTACCGCTGGCACCCGCGGGTGCGGCTGGCGCAGCGCCTGCTCCCGCGGATCGGCGCCGTCCGGCACGTGGCCGCCGGCTTCACCTTCGCCGGGCAGCTCGACGGCAACTACCGGCTCGAGCGCGAGCGCGGCGGCGGCGCGCTGTACGACGTCGGCTGCTACGCGGTGTCGGCCTGCCTGTGGGCGGTCGGCCGCGGTCTGCCGGACGAGGTCGTCGCGCGGTCGCACCTCGGGCCGACGGGTGTCGACCTCGACACCGAGGCGATCCTCGGCTGGTCGGCGCGGGACGGCCGGCCCGCGGCCGAGGCGGAGGTCCGCGCCGGCATCTCGGTGGCGCCCGCGCAGTGGCTCGTCGTCCGCGGGGACGACGGCGAGCTCGAGCTGCGCGACGCGCCCTACACGTCCTGGCGCGACGACGACACCGAGCTGTGGCTGTCGGACGGCACCGGCACCGAGCGGCTGGCCGTACCGGCCGCCGACCCCTACCGCACGATGGTGGAGGAGGTGTCGTCGCTCGTGCGCGACGGCCCCGGCTGGGCGCTGCCGCTGGCGGAGTCCCGGCAGACCGCCGCCGTGCTCGACGCGGCGTTCGCGAGCGCCGCGTCGGGCGGGCAGCCGGTGCGTCCCTCTCCGTCCTAGTCTTTCGCGGCATGGACGTGGACGGCCTGACGGTGCTGAGCCTCACCGAGGCCGCGCAGCGCCTCGGCACCAGCCCGAACGGCGTCCGGTCGATGGTCAAGGACGGTCTGCTGCTCGCCGTCCGGCGCGAGGGCGTCGGGCTGGTGGTGCCGGAGGCGCAGCTCGACGGCGACCACCCCGTCAAGCACCTGCGCGGGGTCCTGACGCTGCTGCACGACGCCGGCTACGACGCCGAGCAGTCGCTGCGCTGGCTCACCACCCCCGACGACACGTTGCCGGGCACGCCCCTGCAGGCGCTGCACGAGAACCGCGCCACCGAGGTGAAGCGGCGCGCCCAGGCGCTGGGCTTCTGATGCGGCTGGTGATCAACGGCCGGCCGGCCGAGGTGGCCGAGGGCACGACCCTGCCGGCGCTGGTCGAGCAGCTCGGTCTGCGGGTCGGCTCGGTCGTCGTCGAGCACAACGGCACCGCGCTGCTGCGCTCGGAGCTCGCCGCCGTCGTGCTGCACGACGGCGACCGGTTGGAGCTGGTGCGGGCGGTCGCCGGTGGCTGACGCCGGCGGCGACAGCGCCGCGGCCGCCGCCCGGCGCGCGAGGCTGCAGGGCGCGCGGTTGTACCTGTGCACCCCCGACCGTCCCGATCTGGCCGAGTTCCTCGACGCCCTTCTCGCGCAGCTGCACGACGTCGACGCCACCGGACAGCACGGCGTCGAGGCGCGCCGCGAGCTCGAGCTGTGCGAGGTCGTCGCCGACGCGGCACGGCGGCACGGCGCGCTCTGGTCGGTGAACGACCGGGCCGACGTCGCGCGGGCGGCCCGACCGGACGTGCTGCACCTGGGCCAGGACGACCTGCCGGTGCACGTCGCCCGCGACATCCTCGGCAGCGGCGTCGTCGTCGGTCGAAGCTGCCACGACGAGCATCAGGTGCGGTCGGCTGCGGTCGAGACCGGTGTCGACTACTTCTGCGTCGGGCCGACCTGGCCGACCCCCACCAAGCCGGGCCGCCCGGCTCCCGGACCGCCGCTGCTGAGGTATGCCGCCGCGCTCGGCACCGCGCGGCCGTGGTTCGCCATCGGCGGCATCGACGAGAGCAACCTCGACGAGGTGCTCGCGGCCGGTGCACGCCGGGTGGTGGTCGTGCGCGCGCTCACCGAAGCGGACGACCCGCACGCCGCTGCGCGCCGGCTCAAGGAGCGGCTGCTCGCCGCGTGAGGGTCAGTCGGTGGCGAAGAAGCTCGCGCCGGTGAGGACGGCGATCATCACGACGACGACGGCGAGCACCGCCAGCGTGATGACCATCGGCGTGCGGTTGCCCGAGACGGGGCCGACGTTCGGCGCCCTGTGCGCGTCGGGGGCCGTGCCGGACATCTGGCCGGAGTCGGGCGGCGTCTCGCCGGGCGGTACCCCCCCGCCCGGCTCGAGCCCGGTGGTACCGGACGGCTCCGGGTCGTCGGTCGAGCCCGGGTCGTGCTGAGGCGGCTGCGTCACGCCGTCGTCCTCACCGCTCCTGTCGCGTCGAAACTCCGGCGGCGGGCCCGTCGGGCCCGCACGAGCCCGGGAAGCGCGACCGCCGCACGCCGGGCCGGGCCCACCTGCACCCGGCCGCCGAGCACGTCGTGGTCGGCCTTCTCCACCTCGTCGAGGATGCCGCCGTACAGCGCGAGCGCCGTCTCGATGCACGGTCGGCTGGTCGGGTGCAGCAGCCGCACCCCGTGGCGGGCCGAGCGGTACAGCTCACGGGTGCGCGCGACCTCGAAGGCGAGCAGCCGGCGCACCGGCCCGTCCACCGTGCCGGCGCGCGCGCAGTGCTCGAGGTGCTCGCGGGTCACGCCGAACACCGCCAGGTCCTCCAGCGGCAGGTAGACCCGCCCACGGCGCACGTCCTCACCGACGTCGCGGAGGAAGTTCGTCAGCTGGAAGGCGATGCCGAGGTCGCGGGCGTACGGCTCGGCGATCTCGCGCGGTACCACCGGCTCGAGCACCGGCACCATCTGCAGCCCGATGACGGCCGCCGAGCCGTGGACGTAGGTCATCAGGTCGTCGTAGGTGGCGTACTCGGTGCGCGTGAGGTCCATCCGCATCGAGGCGAGGAACGCCTCGACGTGCGCGAGCGGGATGTCCCACCGGCGCACCGTGTCGACGACGGCGCGGCTGATCGGGTGCTCGCTGCCGCCGGCTGGGTCGGTCGAGGAGACGTCGTGCAGGAACTGCTCGCCCCAGCCGACCAGCCAGTCGGCCTTCTCCACGTCGCTCAGCGTCGACGCCAGGTCGTCGACGATCTCGTCGGCGTACCGCGCGAAGCCGTAGAGGGCGTGCACGTACGGGCGCTTCCAGGCCGGGAGCAGCAGCGTGGACAGGTAGTAGGTGCGGCCGTGCGCGGCGTTGAGCCGGCGGCACGCCTCGTAGCTCTCGCGCAGCGCCGGGTCGCGGATGCCGGCGGCGTCCAGCTCGCGGGCGCTCACGGCGAGCGAGTCTGGCAGGGCATCGCCGGATCCGCCTGTCGAGAGGCCGGGCACGGCACGCCGAGGATGATCACGGTTCAACCGGGGCGCTGGCCGGCGGCACCGAGCGCACCGTGATTCCCCGCCGGGCGGGCGCGCCCCGGTCTACCTGCCGGCCGGCCTGCCGCGCAGGCCCTTCGCGAGGGCCGCGCGCTCCGCCCCGGTCACCGGCGTGCCGGCGCTGTCGGCCGCCGCCGACCGGCGCTGCTCCATGGCGGCCTTCGCGGCAGCCTGCTCGGCGGTCAGCTCGGGCAGCGCGACCTCGTAGACGTCGATGCCCCGGGTGAGGTCGGTGGTGTAGACGATGTTCGTCTTCTCGCCCGTGACGACGCCGTTCTCGTCGCGCACCGGCACCCAGTAGGCGTCGAAGACCTCGGTCGCGCCGGTCGTCGCGTAGCCGACCTGCGTGATGTTCGAAGCGTTCTTCACGTCGAGGATCCGCAGTCCCGCCTGGTAGAAGCCCTGCGCCACGAAGCCGTCCTGGTGGTAGTCGAACCAGTGCGCCGAGCAGAAGGCGGCCGCCGGCAGCGTCAGGCCGCCGCCGAACTGGTCGGGGGTCTTGCGGTCCAGCGGGGCGATGGTGCCCGCGTGGACGTCGCCACCGCGGGCGGCGTAGCCGGCGGCGTCCAGGTCGGGAACGTGCCACGTCTGGGTGGACCCGGTCTCGGAGCAGAGCAGCTCGTCGCCCTCGTTGGCGTAGTCCTCCTCGGTCGCCAGCAGCACGTTGCCGTTGAACACCGACGGCTCCGCGCCCGGCACGAACACGTCGCCGTTCGGGCGCATCGAGTTGTGCAGGATGAAGTCGTTCCAGCCGGGGGAGCGGCCCTGCGCGTCCGTGCCGTTGACCGGCGTCGGCGACAGCGGGTCGGTGACGTCGAAGACCGTCGCGCCGCCCGAGCCGGTGTGCCAGCCCAGCCCGTTCTCGAAGTCCCAGTAGTGGCCGGCGCCGAAGCCGCCGGAGAACACGCTGTGCGGCCCGCCGTCGCCCGCGGCCGGGGACCCGACGACCGCCACCTCCTTCGGTGCGTCCAGGTCGCGCAGGTCGAGGACGGAGAACTTCCCGCTGGTGCCGGCCGTGTACGCCACGTCGCACTGCGCCTGGTCGAGGCACTGCACGGTGTGCGTGCTGGTCTTGGTCTTGGCGCGCGAGCGGATGAAGGGCTTCGCGGGGTCGGTGACGTCGACGACGAGGAACTCGTTGCCGAGCACGTTGCGCCGCTCGATCTGGCCCGGCGAGGCCTGGTAGAGGTCGATGCCGGCGAGGACGAAGCGGGTCAGCGAGCCGTCCGCCGCCCGGCGCTCCCCGTACGTCATCGCCTCGTTCTCGAACATCGCGTTGACGAGCGTCCCGGTGACCTTCGGCGCCCTCGGGTCACTGACGTCGAGCACGCTGATGGTGTCGGTGGTCGAGACGTAGGCGAAGTGCCCGGTGGTCGCCCACTCGAGGGAGATGGCGCCCGACTCCGGCAGGTGCCCCACCAGCGAGACGTTGTCGCTCGTCACCACCGGCACCGGCGCCCGCAGCGCCGAGGCGCCCGCAC
>DATMJH010000381.1:0-8306 GCA_035554015.1 Mycobacteriales bacterium | reverse complement strand
GGTGCACGCCGTCGCGCTCGCGGCCAACGCGGGAGGCACCGCGGTGCCTCCCGCGTTGGCCGCGAGCGCGACGGCGTGCACCAGCGCCGGCAGGGCCTGCTGCCGGGCCGCGACCTGCTCGGCCCGTCGCTCGGCGGTGAGGTCGCGGACGTGGGCGAGGGTGTAGCGGACCCGGCCGGCGTCGTCGGGGATGGCGACCGCGTCGACCTGCACGGCCACGACGCTGCCGTCCGGCCGGACGTAGCGCTTGTCCAGGTGGATGCGCGAGGCGCTGCCGTCGAGCAGGGTCCCGCGCTCGGTGGCCGTCTGCTTGCGGTCCGCCCGGTGGGTCAGGTCAGCGATGGTGCTGCTGAGCACCTCGTGCGGGGGCCGGCCGACGAGCCGGCAGAAGGCGGAGTTGGCGGCGACGACGGAGCCGTCCGGCTCGAGCAGCAGCGTGGGGGTCGGGCTGTGCTCGAACGCGAGGGCGAGCTGCTCCGGCGACGGGGCCGCAGCCGACCTGGGGATCACGAACGGTCCTTCCGGCATGACGGGGACTCCGGGGTCGCTATCGGACGTCGAGTGTGCAGGCTGTAGCCGCAGCCCGCCGGACGGACGCGGCTGCCCGCACCACGACTGCCCACAAAAGCCGGGTCGCTTCGCGTCGGCCTGTCCCATCTGCACCTGATGAGCGTTGCTGGGTCCGTCTCGTCGCCGCGCCGCCGCCGCACCACCGCGTTGTGAGGACGAAGACGCCGCTCGCGCCGCACGTGAGCTCGTCGTCTTCCGAAGTGATCAGCCGGTGTTTCACTCGGTCGTCGAGTCGTACCTGCGTCGGCTCGACTTCGCCGACGACGGCTACGCCCGGCTCATCCGCCTGCCCGCCTACGAGGTGGCCGAGGTGCTGGTCGACCCGAACCGGGGCTTCGGCCAGCCGATCTTCGCCCGTGGCGGGGCGCGCCTCGAGGACGCCGTCCGGATCGCCACCCGCATCGCCGCCTGACCGTGGCGGCCGGCCACCCGGAGGGGCTGCCGGACCTGTTCCTTGACCGCAGCCTCGGCCGGCGGCAGGTCCCGGCGTTGCTGCGGGAAGCCGGGTTGCGCTTGCACACGCTCGCCGAGGTCTACGGCGTCCCAGCCGTGATCGGAGTGGAAGATCGCGCCGCGTAGGGCTTGGCCGCCGCCGCGGGTGGCGGCGGCGTTGCGGAGCGCGTCGGCGACCAGTTCGGTGCGCATGTGGTCGGCGATCGACCAGCCGACGAGCCTGCGGCTGTAGCAGTCGATCACGGTCGCCAGGTACAGGTTGCTGCCGTCGGCGATCGGCAGGTAGGTGATGTCGCCGACGTAGCGGCAGTTGGGCGCGGCGGCGGTGAAGTCGCGCTGCAGCAGGTCCGGCACGTGTTGCCCGGACGGCTGCGGGATCGTGGTGCGGACCCGCCGGCGCTTCTGGTAGCCGCGGATGCGCTCGGCGCGCATCACCCGCGCGACGCGCTTGTGGTTGACCCGCTCGCCGGCCGCGGCGGCGTCGTTGAGCTCAGCGGTCATCCGCGGCGCCCCCAGCGTGTTGTCCTGCTCGTGCACCGCCCGGATCCGTCCGGCCAGCTCGGTGTCCGCGGCCGCGCGGGCCGCCCGAGCCGGCGCCGCGGCACGCCAGGCGTAGTAGGACGAGCGCTCGATCTCCACGAGCTCGCACAGCCGCTTCACCTCGTAGGTGTCCCGGTGGTCCTCGACGAACTGGAAGCGGCTCACCAGTTCGTCTCCCCGGCGAAATACTTGGCCGCCTGGCGCAAGATCTCCCGCTCGGTCGTGAGCTTGACCGTCTCGGCGCGCAGCCGGGCGTTCTCGGCCTCCAACCGCGCGATCCGCTGGTCCGGCGTCAGCTGCCTGACGTCTTGGCCGACCTCGATCGCGCGGAGCCTCGCGGGGCCGATCTCACTGGGCACAGGAGCTGCCGTCGGGGGCCGTCTTCCTGCCCGTCCCGTGCTCGCGGACCCACAGGCTCAAGGTCCCACGCACAATCCCCAGGTCATCCGCGATGCCTCGCAAGGTCGCGCCGGGGGTGGACTCGTACAAGCCGACGGCCTGCCGACGGAACTCCTCGGAGTACGTCTTTCGGGCCATGGTCTGGATCATCTCGCTCTCTCCCGCGGGTGCGGGATTCAGCGTGTCCAGAGATCGGGGTCAGGGCCCCCTCCATCCGAAAGCCTCAGTCATCAGTACGCGATGAGTGGGGCTTTCGGGGGGCCCGTCCACTTCCGGACCGGGTCTGACCGGCCTCGCCAATGCCGCCACCGGCGAACTTCTACGCACGCACCCTGGACTACCAGCCGCCCGACAGCGGCATGGGCGGTCGCTTGCATCGACCACTGCGTCACCTGATGGTCGCGAGGCGCTGTGCTCGTAACACCGTCGCGCAACCATGCAACCGAACCCACCCTCTCGTGAGTCGTCATCATCAAGCGAGGGGAGGTGCCGCGTGAGCGACATCGAGATCCAGGACTTGTACGCCGCGTCGTACCGGCGCCTGCTCGGGCAGCTCATCGGCGTGACCGGAAGCGCGGCGGAGGCCGAGGACGTCGTCCAGGAGGCGTTCGTGCGCGGACTCGACCATCCCCGGCGGCTGCTCGACGCCGACAATCCGGAGGCTTGGCTTCGGACGGTCGCGGTCAACCTCGCCCGCAGCCGGTGGCGGCGGGCGCAGCGACTGGTCGGTCTGGCTCCGCGGCTCGTCGAGGAGCCACGCGAGAGTGACACCGATGGCAACGTCGACCTGCTGCAAGCGCTACGCAAGCTTCCGGGAGGCCAGCGCGAGGTGATCGCGCTGCACCACCTGGCCGACCTGACGGTGGAACAGGTGGCCGACACCCTCGGCCTGCCGACCGGGACGGGCAAGGCACGCCTGTCCCGCGGTCGGACCGCCCTCTCCACGCTACTGGTCAAGGAGATGCCCCATGTCTGAGTTCACGCCCCTGCGCGAGGCCGTCGACGCCGTGGCCAGCCGTTCGGTCCCGCCGGACTTCGCCGAGCTCAAGCGCCGCGCCACCCGTCGCGGCCGTCGACGCGTCGTCATCGCCGCGGCCGCGGGCGCCGCGGCGTTCCTCGCCGTGGGTGGCGGCCTGGCCGCCGGCAGTCTCCGAGGCAGTGACCAGCCCTTGTGGGTCGGCGAACCGGCGACGCCGTCGTCCGAGTCGCCCACGGTGCAGGAGAGCGCCGAGCCGCCGGCTTCTCCCTATGCTCTCGGGAAGGCGTTGGACACAATCCTCGAGAAGGCGCCCGGCTGGACCATCAACGATGGCCCAGTCGGTGACGGCTATGACTACGCGTTCAACGGACCGTGCTCAGGGAACTGGACAGAGGGCGCCACGAGCGGAGCCGACGGGGCTGCCCCCGGACGCTGGGGGGGCATGGGCATCGCCGGCTTCCCGACGGCGGCTCAGGCGTCGGATGCGGCGGCCAGGTTCGTCGAGAACCTCAAGTCCTGCACGAGCACAGAGTGGCGGACGCAGCCAATCGCACGGACTGGTGCGGTACTGGCCTTCTCGGCCGATGCAGTGGCCTGGATCCAGCGGACGGACGACACGGTCGATGTCCTCCAGGTGAGAACGAACGACGGGGCGCCGCCCGTCGGCGTCCAGGTCGAGGTCGCCGAATGGATGGTCGCCTACCGCACCTGGCAGGAGCAGAACTGATCGACTGAGCCGTGAGCGGCCATCGCTACCCGGGTCTGATCGCCCTGGGCGGCCTCGTAGTGACTCCACGCCGAGGTTGGCGCGAGCGCACCGGACAACCCCGGCACTGATGACGGCCGCACCGCGCTGCAGCGCAGGTATTGCGCTCAGCAGGTCCGTGCCGCACGAGGGCAAGGCGGGGCACGCAGATGGACTAGGAGACGCTCGCGCCCTACGTCTGTGTGCGGGTGTTCAAGACCATCGTCGGCATCCGCTCGATCGGCATGGGCGGCCGCCCAGCCACACAGCCAGAAGACCGGCTCTGCTCGCTCGCCCGAGACGCGGCTGGGCCTTGCCCGTGAGTCTCGGAAACCGAGCGAGGCGAGGGTCAGGGGTCGGAATCGACGCCGCGCGCTGTCCTGCCCCTTCCGCTGCCGCGTCGGGCGCGTTTGCATCGTGGGCAAGAGTCGACGGCCCGCCCGCGGGGCGGATGTGGTGAGGCGAGCAAGCCAGGAAGGCCCGCGGGCGGCCGTCGCGGACCACATCTCGAGCGCACCTGCGTAACCCACGTCTCGGGTGCCGAAGGGGACGTGCGCGACGACAACGACGAGTGTGGCTGGACTGTCGGGTTCCGGTGACGTCCGGGGCTGGCTCACGTGAGACAGCGACGCTGGCACGATGGACGACTCAGGGCGTCCCCGAGGAGGGAACGCCCTGGTCAGACGGGGTGGAGCTGAGGGGACTCGAACCCCTGACCCCCACACTGCCAGTGTGGTGCGCTACCAGCTGCGCCACAGCCCCGCACGGCGGGCGAGCCCACCGCGGTCGTTCACCTTACAGGCTCGTCGTCCGGGCTCGGCCGCGGCGGAGAGACGGGTGCCGCGCCGACGTCGTGCGCCCCGCCGGGTGGCCCGACGAGCGACCCCGGGCCGGCGTTGTGCCGCTCGAGCCGCCATCCCCACGCCGCCTCGACGAGCGTCGACCAGCACGTGTTGCCGAGCGGGGCGAGCCGGCCCCACGACACCGGGTCGAGCTCGAGCAGGACGCCGAGAGCGGCCCGAGCCGTGCCGCCGTGGGTGACGGCGAGCAGCATCCCGCCGGGCGGCACGTCGCCGAGCCGCTCGCGCACGCACGCCGCGGCCCGCTCACCCGCCTCGCGGTAGGTCTCGCCGCCCCCGCGGCCGACGTCCTCGCCGGCCCGCCAGGCGGCCCACTCCGCCGGGTGCTGCGCGCGGGCCTGCTCGGCGGTCAGCCCCTGCCAGCTGCCCAGGTGCAGCTCGCGCAGCCGAGCGTCCGCGACCGCCTCTGCGCCGGCGGCGCGGGCCAGGGCGGCGGCGGTGGCGGTGGCTCGGGCGAGGTCGCTGGTCAGCAGCACCGCCGGCGGCGTGGCGGCGAAGACGCCGGCGACGGCGTCGGCCTGCTGCAGACCGGCAGCGTCGAGCGGCGTGTCGAGCTGGCCCTGGATGACGCCGTCGGCGTTGTGCGCGGTGCGCCCGTGCCGCAGCAGCACGACCCGGCGCGGTGTCGTCAGGACCCGGTGGCGCGCCGGCTCTCGGCGCGCGCTGCCTCACGACCAGCGTCGGCGTCGGTGAACGGGATGACCGGGCAGTCCTTCCACAGCCGCTCGAGGGCGTAGAAGACCCGCTCCTCCTGGTGCTGCACGTGCACGACGATCTCGGCGTAGTCCAGCAGCACCCAGCGGCCGTCCTGCACGCCCTCGCGGCGCACGGGCTTGGCGCCGAGCGCACGCAGCCGGTCCTCGATCTCGTCGACGACGGCCTTGACCTGCCGGTCGTTCGGCGCACTGGCGAGCAGGAAGACGTCGGTGATGACGAGCTGCTCGCTGACGTCGAGCAGCAGGATGTCGGTGGCGAGCTTGTCGGCCGCCGCCTGCGCGGCGGTCAGCCCGAGCTCGACGGCGCGCTCGGAGGCGGGCAAAGGGCTCTGCCTTCGTGGGGGACGGGTGGACCGGCCCAGCGTAGGCGCTACGGCTGGAAGTCCGCCCCGATGATGACGACGGCGTCGGCGATGGTGCCGAGGTCGGCCTGCCGCACGTCCGGCGCCACGCCCAGCGCCTCGGCGATGCGCTCGCCGAGCTGCTGCGCCTCGGGCGTCGCCTCGGGAACGAGCACCTGCGTCGTCTCGTAGCCGAACCGCTCGGCGTTCCGCGAGGCGACGAAGACGAAGTCCGCGTCGACGAGCTTGGCCCGCACCGCCTCGCCGAGGCCGGGCGTGCCGACGCCGTTGAGCACGAGCACCCGGTTGCCGGTCTGCCGCTCCCCCGCGGGCACCGACTGGGCCAGGGCCCGGTCGACCAGCGCCTGCGCCGCCTCGGCGTCGAGCCGGAACGACGTGGCCTCGCCGCCGGCGTCGATCGCGATGACCGGCAGCGTGTCGTACTGCAGCTGGTCGGCGGCGCTGGACTCCTGCAGCCCGACCAGCAGCCCGGCGAGCTCCGACACCGGCAGGCTGGACGCCGACCCCTCGCCCAGCGCGGTGAGCTGCCGGGTCAGCGCCGTGCTCTCTGCGGGCAGCGCCTCGAGCAGCCCGTCGAGCACCTCCTGGAGACGGGCGAGGCGCGACTGCTCCGGCTCGCCGTCGGCGAGGAAGGTCATGAGCGCCAGGGCCCGGGCGCCGTCCACCTGCTGCGTCCCCTGCGGGACGACGACGGCGTTGTCGCGCACGACGGGCACGTCGACCTCGACGGTGATGCCGCCGACGGCGTCGACCAGCTGCTGGAACGCCTGCTGCTGCAGCACCCACGTGCCGTCCACCTGCACGCCGAGCAGGTCGGCGAGGGCGTTGCGCGAGCCGTTCGGGTCGCCGGCCGCCAGAGCCCGGCCGAACTGCTGCGACCCGGCACCGGGCACGTCGACGATGACCTGGGGCGGCAGCAGGACGACCGAGCCGGTGGCGCTGGGCGGGTCATGGGCCAGCAGCGCACTGGCGAGCGCCTCCCGGCCGCCGCCCGCGCGCTGCACCTGCATCAGGAGGGTCTGCTGGGTGCGGCCCTGCTCCACGACCGGGTCGTCCTCGGCCGGTCCCCGTTGGACCAGCAAGGCGGTGAGGGCGGCGGCCGCCACCAGGACGAGCACGGCGGCGCCCGCCGCCAGCCGCCGCTGCCGCTGCTTGCGCCGCCGCCGAGCCTCCGCGCGGCGTCCGCGGCCGGGGACGTAGCCGGGGTCGCCGGGCAGCAGGTCGCTCGTCACGACGCCGCAGCCGCGCGGTAGAGCCTGCGCTTGTCGATGTACTGCACGACGCCGTCCGGCACGAGGTACCAGACCGGGTGGCCGTTCGCCACGCGCGCGCGCAGGTCGCTGGAGGAGATGGCCAGCGCCGGCACCTCGACCAGCGTGACGGCGCCCTCGGGGAACCGGCTCGGGTCGACCGGCTCGTACCCCGGGCGGGTGACGCCGATGAAGTGCGCCAGCTCGAACAGCTCGTCGGCCGCACGCCACCCGAGGATCTGCGCGAGCGCGTCCGACCCGGTGATGAAGAACAGCTCGGCGTCGGGGTGCAGCGCCTGGAGCTCACGCAGGGTGTCGATGGTGTACGTGGGACCTGACCGGTCGACGTCGACGCGGCTGACCGAGAACGACGGGTTGCTCGCCGTCGCGATGACGGTCATCAGGTAGCGGTCCTCCGCGGCGCTGACCTCACGGTGCTCCTTCTGCCACGGCCGGCCGGTCGGCACGAACACGACCTCGTCGAGGTCGAACAGCATCCGCACCTCGCTGGCCGCGGACAGGTGACCGTGGTGGACCGGGTCGAAGGTGCCGCCCATGACACCGACCCGCCTGCCCGCTCCCACGGCCAGGACCCTAGTGGCCGCCTTCGCGCTCAGGTGGGAAGCAGCCGCTGCACGAACGCCTCGAGCTGGACGGCGTTGCGCACCTCGACCATCTCGACGACCTCGCCGTACTGCGCGGTGACGCTGTCGCCGCTGCCCCAGTACGCGCGCGGCTCCGGGTTGAGCCAGTAGGCGTGACGGCACTTGTGCACGAGCGACTTGAGCGCCGGCAGCTCGGTCGCGCGGTAGTTGTTGCGGGCGTCCCCGAGGATGAGCAGCGACGTGCGCGGGCCGACCGCGTCGGGGTAGCGCTTGGCGAACTCGGAGATGGAGTGGCCGTAGTCGCTGTGCCCGTCGAACCAGACCAGGTCGGCCTCGCTGGACATGCGTGACAGCGCCTCGACGACGTCACCGCCCGGCGTGAAGTAGTCGGTGACCTCGTCGACGGTGTCGATGAACGCGAAGGCGCGCACCTTGGTGAACTGCTCGCGCAGCGCGTAGGCCAGCATCAGCGTGAAGTGCGCGAAGC
Source organism: Mycobacteriales bacterium (assembly GCA_035554015.1). Classification (GTDB taxonomy): domain Bacteria; phylum Actinomycetota; class Actinomycetes; order Mycobacteriales; family SCTD01; genus DATLGD01. Next base: position 340 of record DATMJH010000381.1, on the reverse strand, counting down.
CCGCCACCGAGCCGGAGACGTCGCACAGCACCGTGAGCTCGGGCTTGTGCGGCTTGTGCGGCTTGTGGTGCGTGACGAGCGGGACGCCGCCCGTGGCGAGCGATGCGCGCACGGTGCGGCGGAAGTCCAGGCGCCCGCTGCGCCCGAGCCGGCGCCGGGCGGTGAGCCGGGTGGCGAGCCGCCGAGCCAGCGGGAACACCTGCCGGCGCAGCTCGGCCATGTCGTTGCGGCTGGCCCGCAGGAAGTCGACCTGCTCGGCCAGCGGCTGCACGGCGGTGCGGCTGATCTGCTCGAGGCCGCGGTCCTCGGCCAGCCGGCGGCGCACCTCGGCCTCGACCAT
>DATMJH010000380.1:0-3775 GCA_035554015.1 Mycobacteriales bacterium | reverse complement strand
GCCCGCGCCGGTCGAGCCGGCGGGTGTCCCCTCGGTCGGCGCGCCGCTCGTCGTCACGCCGGACGACGCCGGATCCTTGACCGTGCCCTCGCCGGTGACGCCGGCCGACTGGGCCAGCTGCGCCTGGTCGGCACCCGCCGTCGCGTCCGGCGTGGCGCCGACCGGTCCCGGGGCCTCCACCGAGTCCTCGGCCAGGGCCGCCCCGACGCCCGCGAACACCGGCGCCCGCGTCCCGGCCACCGAGCGCGCCAGGATCTGCGAGACGTCCAGCACCTGGACGCCGTCCTTGGCGCTGCCCTCCTGCTGCTTGGCGGTGACGGCGTCGCTGAGCATGACGATGCAGAACGGGCACGCCGTCGAGATGATGTCCGGGTCGAGCGCGAGCGCCTCGTCGGTGCGCTCGACGTTGACCCGCTTGCCGATCTTCTCCTCGACCGGCTGCACCGGCACGAGGTAGCCCTCCTCGACGAGCCGGCCCAGCAGCTGGGTGTGGTGCACGACGTCGTAGTGGCCGCCGAGCTGCGGGTACTCGTTGGCCAGCGTGTTGAAGCAGTGCGGGCAGGTCGCGACGATCTTGACGTCGTTCTCCCGGCCCGCGCCGACGCCGTTGAGCGTCTCGACGTTCTGCATGCCGAGCGCCTGGAAGACGAACTCGTTGCCCAGGCGGCGGGCCGGGTCGCCGGTGCAGGCCTCCATGGAGCCGAGGACGGCGAACTCGACACCGGCGGTGTGCAGCAGCTCGGCGAAGGCGCGGGTGACCTTCTTCGCCCGGTCCTCGAGCGCGCCGGCGCAGCCGACCCAGAACAGGTACTCGACGTCGTCCGGGATGGTGTCCTCGACGACGCGGACCTCGAACGGCAGGTCGGCGTACCACTCGTCGCGCATCGACTCCTTCAGGCCCCACGGGTTGCCGTTCTTCTCGAGGTTGCGCAGCATCACGCCGGCCTCGCTCGGGAAGGCGCTCTCGATGAGCACCTGGTAGCGGCGCATGTCGAGGATGTGGTCGACGTGCTCGATGTCGACCGGGCACTGCTCGACGCACGCGCCGCAGGTAGTGCACGACCACAGGACGTCCGGGTCGATGACGCCGCCCTCCTCGGCGGTGCCGACGAGTGGGCGGACGGCCTGGTCGTGGTTGGTGCCCTTGACCCGGGCGTAGCCGTCCTCGGGGACGTCGTGTCCCGAGTCGGTGCCGGCGTCGTGGAAGTTCGGCACGTGGTCCTCGGGAGCGGCCTTCGAGCCGAGGATGTACGGCGCCTTCGCGAACAGGTGGTCGCGCAGGTTCATGATCACGAGCTTGGGGCTGAGTGGCTTGCCGGTGTTCCACGCCGGGCACTGGCTCTGGCAGCGGCCGCATTCGGTGCAGGTCGCCATGTCGAGCATCGCCGTCCACTTGAAGTCCTCGACCTTGGCGACGCCGAAGGTGTCGGTCTCGGGGTCGGCCTCCTCGAAGTCGAGCACCTTGCCGTTGCTCATCATCGGCAGCAGCGCGCCCAGCGCCGTCGAGTCGGGGTCGGGCTCGCGCTTGGTGAGAACGTTCAGCGGGGCGGTGAAGATGTGCAGGTGCTTGGAGTAGGTGACCAGCACGAGGAAGCTCATGATCACCGCGATGTGCGCGACGATCATGACGTCCTCGAGCCGGGCGGCGAAGGTGTCGCCCAGCGGCTCGATCGCCAGGCTGAGCAGCTTGCTGGCGAACGGGGCCCACTCGTTGTCCTGCCACGGCGAGGTGCCGTGCGCGAGCTGCGCGGCCCGGATGAGCAGCAGCGTGATGATGACGGCGCTGATGTAGGCGAGCACGCCCCACGCCGCGCGGTTGTGCGAGCCGTAGAAGCGCGAGCTGCGCTCGACCTTGCCAGGGTCGTTCCGCTTCCGGATGATCGCGAACGCGACCAGGCCCAGGAAGACCGCGACGGCGAAGAAGTCCTCGAGGAAGCCCAGCACCGGCGAGCGCCCGATCAGCGGGATCGCGAACGACTCGGTGAACAGGTGGCCGTACGCCTCGATGATCGTCAGGAACAGGATGACGAAGCCCCAGAACACGAAGAAGTGCGCGATGCCGGGGACGCTCCACTTCAGCAGCCGCTTCTGGCCGAACACCTCGACGGTGTGCGCGGCGAAGCGCCGCACCGCGCCGTCGAGCCGTCCGGGCGACGGCTGGCCGGCCGCGATCATCCTGACCAGGAAGGCCACGCGGCGCGCCGCGATGGCCAGGCAGACGGCCGTGATGAGCAGGCCGAGCACCATCCGCACGAGGATGTGCGTCTCCACGCGATTCCCTCCCGAGGGGGCTGTGCCGGGCACCGCGACCGGGTCTCCCGGCCGCGGCGCCAGCGAGCAGCCTACGGTCGCCAGGCGGCCGCTTGCTACTCGCGAGTAACCGTCCACGGCGGTGCCGTGACGCGCCCATCGTCCCGCGGGCGCGTGGGACCGGTACGAGGGGGTCGGTGTCGGCGCGCCGCGGCGGTCGAGCGAAGCCCCGCGGTCCCGGCCGACGGCGTTGCGTCGCGGCTCGCGGAGAGCCCGGGGTGAGGCGGGTGGTGGATCTCTCGTCCCCCGGCGTCTCGCCTCAGTAGACGGCGGACAGGACGCGGCCCACGGCCCGCACGACCACGACGGTGACCGGGTAGGCGAGCAGCAGGGCCACCACCAGGGCGAGCAGCCGGACGAGCAGGTTCGGACGGCCACGGGGGTCGCGCAGGCCGCTCAGCACACCGCCCAGCGTAGGCCGCCGCCCCCGACGGGAGCCCTCCCGACGGGGGCGGGCCCGCGGCCGGCCGACGGGAGCCCTCCCGACGGGTTCCGGCAGGCCGCAACCCGACGGGAGCCCTCCCCTCGGGTTCGGGCCGGCGGCAGCCCGACGGGAGCCCTCCGCTCGGTGGCCGTACGGTGAGGCGGATCCAAGGAATCAACCTGAGCCGGGAAGGCTCAAGCCGACTTGACGGTTGCACCCGTCGTCAGCACCCTGAGTGCCGCGCACTCAACCCCCGAGCAGGAAAGCGAGACAGCCCCATGGCCCGTGCCGTCGGCATCGACCTCGGTACCACCAACAGCGTCGTGAGCGTCCTCGAGGGCGGTGAGCCGACCGTCATCGCGAACGCCGAGGGCGCCCGTACCACCCCCTCCATCGTCGCGTTCGCGAAGAACGGCGAGGTGCTCGTCGGCGAGGTCGCCAAGCGCCAGGCCGTCACGAACGTGGAGCGCACCATCCGGTCGGTCAAGCGCCACATGGGCACCGACTGGAAGTCCCCCGACATCGACGGCAAGCAGTACACGCCGCAGGAGATCAGCGCGCGCGTGCTGCAGAAGCTCAAGCGCGACGCCGAGAGCTACCTCGGCGAGGACGTCACCGACGCCGTCATCACCGTCCCGGCGTACTTCTCCGACGCCGAGCGCCAGGCCACCAAGGAGGCCGGGACCGTGATGACGGCGTCGGTGACCGTCTCGCCCAGGTAGCTCTCGGCGTCGCGCTTGAGCTTCTGCAGCACGAAGGCGCTGATCTGCTGGGGCGTGAAGTCCTTGCCGTCGAGGCTCTGCGTCCAGTCGGTGCCCATGTGGCGCTTGACCGACCGGATGGTGCGCTCGACGTTGGTGACCGCCTGCCGCTTGGCGACCTCGCCGACGAGCACCTCCCCGTTCTTGGCGAACGCGACGATGGAGGGGGTGGTGCGGGCGCCTTCGGCGTTCGGGATGACGGTCGGCTCACCGCCTTCGAGGACGCTGACGCAGCTGTTGGTGGTGCCGAGGTCGATGCCGACAGCACGGGCCATGGTGG
>DATMJH010000379.1:0-2099 GCA_035554015.1 Mycobacteriales bacterium | reverse complement strand
CGCCGGCCGGCGAATGCCTGCGGACGCCGACCCTCGGCACCGAGCGGGCCTTCGACGCCGGCACGGTCACCACGCCCGTCGCCGTCGCCGGCGCGCCGCAGTACGTCCCGCTCGCCCGGGACAGTGCCGGATGCGCCCTTCAGGTGCACGTCGAAGAAGCGCAGCTGCAGGTCGGTGAAGTCGCCGCCGTCGCCGAGCAGCGCCGGCGAGCACGGGTCGCTGCCCATCTGCCCGAGTGCCACCGGGTCGCCGTCCTGCTCCCCCGGCGGCAGGGCGGCGGGCAGCGCGTGCCCGCCGTGGAAGCCGACGAAGACGCTGCGCTCGCGGGCGGCCGGCGTGAGCACGTCGAGGTTCTTCAGGCCCTGGTTGAGGTTGAACAGGTTGTCGCTGATGCCGTGCCGCACCAGCACGGGGACGTCGAGCCGGCGGCCGGCGTCGATGTGGAAGGCCGGGCCGTTGTCGGCCCAGAACGCGGCCAGCTCCTCGGGGTAGTTGCCGGTGGCCGAGCCTTCGACGAACCCGGTGAACGCCGGCTCGGTGTGCGCGTCGGACAGGTTCCCGATGGCCCACAGCACCGACAGCCACTCGCTGCGCGCGACGCCCGACGGGGCGAGGGCGTCGTTGATGTCCCACCAGGTGAACTCGGGGGCGAGCGCGTCGAAGCGCGTCTCGCCCGTCTCGGCGATCTCGCTGAGCGCACCGACGTACTGGTAGCCGCCGCCGTACGACCCACCGATCGCCCCTATGCGCGGGTCGCCCGGGCCGTCCTCAAGCACCCAGTCGAGGCTCGCGGCCAGGTCGACGAGGCTCTGCACGTCCTGGCCCTCGACGGCCGGGTCCATCACGTGCGCCTTGCCGCCGGACTCGCCGAAGCCGCGCTGGTCGAAGGAGATGACGCCGTAGCCGGCGGCCAGGAACGGGGCGAAGGCGTCCGGCGCCTTCTGCCGCCTGCCGCCCCAGCCGTGCCCCTCGAGCAGCACCGGGACCGGCGCGGACGGCGACGCGGAGGCCGGCTTGTGCACCGTGTAGCAGATCTGCACCGGCTCGGTGCCGTCGAAGTCCGGCACGCTCTGGAGGCAGCCGTCCGTGGACGTCACCTCGGCGGCGGACGACGCCGGCGCCAGCCCGAGGGCAGCAGCGGCCAGGGCGGTCAGGGCAGCAGCCAGGGGGAGGCGACGGCGAGGCATGTCCGGGAGTTCGGCGTGCAGACCCCTCGCTCCTGCGCCCGGCGACCTGGCGTGCTGTGGCGCGTGTCACAGCGTCGCCGGCGACGTTGTTTGCACACCTGCGCGGGTCGTGACCACAGTTGCGGTGACCCGCCCCCACCGTCGTCGACCCCCGGAGAGCGAGCACCCGTGCGCAGCAGCCTGTTCGGCGAGAACCTCGAGACCACCAGCACCGACACGATGGCCCTGCAGAACCCGCGGATGCTCAAGGTGCGGGTCGGCGACGCCGCCACCGGCCAGCCCGGCGAGTTCCTCGCCCGGCAGGGCGCGATGGTCGCCTACCAGGGCTCGGTCGAGTTCGCCTACGAGGGCGCCGGCGTCGGCCGGCTGCTCAAGAAGATGGTCACCGGCGAGGGCGTGCCGCTTATGCGGGTGCGCGGCGTCGGCGACGTCTTCCTGGCCCAGAACGCCGACGAGCTGCACGTGCTCGACCTCGAGGGCGACAGCGTGACGGTGAACGGCCCGAACGTGCTCGCCTTCGAGCCGACGCTGCAGTGGGACATCCGCCGCGTCGAGGGCGCCTCGATGTTCTCCGGCGGCGTCTTCAACACGGTCTTCACCGGTACCGGGCGGCTCGTCGTCAGCGCGTTCGGGACGCCGGTGGTGCTCAACACCGCCGAGGCACCGACCTACGCCGACCTGCAGTCGGCCGTCGCCTGGTCGGCCGGGCTGCAGACCCGGCTGGTGCGGACGGCGCGGGCCGGCGCGCTCATCGGTCGGGGCAGCGGCGAGGCCTTCCAGCTCGCCTTCAGCGGCCAGGGCTTCGTCGTCGTGCAGGCCAGCGAGGGCCCGGTCGTGCCGCCGCACAGCCACGGCAGCAGCGGCTGAGCCGAGCGGGACGTCCACCCGTGCCGCGGGGAGGGTGTGTCAGGA
>DATMJH010000378.1:0-6357 GCA_035554015.1 Mycobacteriales bacterium | reverse complement strand
CCTCTGGTCAGTCCCCTCTGGCCGCCCGCGATCTTCGCCTTGTAGTCCCCCGGCGCGCCTGGCGAGGGTGAACAGGACGAAGATCGCGGAGGCGGGTGGACGGCGCCCGGCGGCACCCGTTCGGCCGTGGCGGACCGCCCCTACCGGGGCATGTGCGCCCGCCTGCGGATGGTCCATCGCTATTGCGTGCGGAACCGCCCAGCGCTCAGGTGGACTAGTGAAAGATGGTCCGGCTGGGCCATACCGGAGAAAGCGGGCATCGCGCACGCTGTCCTTCGGAGCGGGGACGCTGGGTCACCGCAGCCGGAGAGGACCGTCCGATGAGCACCCGTACCCCCGACGCCGAGGCCCTGCTGACTCCGGCCGAGGTCGCCACGATGTTCCGCGTCGACCCGAAGACCGTCACCCGCTGGGCCAAGTCGGGCAAGCTCACGTCCATCCGCACCCTCGGCGGCCACCGCCGCTACCGCGAGGCCGAGGTGCGCGCTCTGCTCGCCGGCATCCCGGCGCCGCGGCCGGAGGCCTCGCAGCAGTAGCTCGGCCCGACGCCGCCAGCCTCGCCCGGCGGTGACCCGGCCTGCCCGCGCAGGCCTCCACGACCCCCGCACCACCGCACCCGCGTGCGTTCCTGCACGACCACGACGGCGCCGCATCCCGCTCTCCGGGACGCGGCGCCGTCGTCGTCGGGACGTCAGGAAGCTGGAGCACCCGCAGGCTCGGGGCTCCTGACGCAAGCAGGGCCGGCCGGTCGGGACGTCAGGAAGCTGGAGCAGCCGCAGGCTCAGGGCTCCTGACGCAAGCAGAGGCTGTCACCAGGAGTAGGTGTAGGTCGCGCTCGCGACCTGCTCGTGCTTGCCGTCGCAGCCGTACGAGTACACCTTCAGCGTCGCGGTGTACGAGCCCGGCTTCGCGTACCGGTGCTGCGGCGGCGGGTCGTTGGGCAGCCACGCCATCGAGCCGGCCGCGTAGCCGCCCTTGGTCTGCTGGCACGGGCCGGTGTTGGCGCCCGGGATGCGCTTCGGTGCCGTGCCGTCGCCGGGGTCGAGCACGAAGTGCGTGACGTGCCCGTCGCGGTCCTCGCCCTGGCCCCACCACGAGACGAGCCCGCGGTCGTTCGCCGGCGGGTACGCGGCGATGTCGAACGCCGCGACCGGCGCAGACGGCCCGTTCGAGACCGGCGGCGCACCGGGGGCGACGTCCACGGTGACCCGCATGACGGGGTACGCCTCGCCGTGGCTGCAGCCGTGCCGGCTGGCCTGCAGCTGCAGCAGGTAGCGGCCCGGCGTGTTCCAGGCGTGCGTGAACGACCCCTGCGACGACGTGCTCGTGCACGGGTTGTCGGCCGGGACCTGCTGGTCGTCTCCGATGCCGTCTCCGTAGAGCGCGTGCAGCGAGCAGCACCCGGAGCCGCCTGCGCCGTCGAGCGTGAGGATGACGCTCTGGCCGGTCTTGGGCGTCACCGTGGAGAACCGCACCGTCAGCGTCACGCCGTCCCTCGTGACCGAGTGCGACGTGCGTCCGGGGTCGAACGGGTGCACGACGACGCCGGGCGTGTAGCCGTACCCGCTGCCGTCGTCCGGCGCCGACTCGGGGTCCGACGTCGCGGGCGCCGGCACCTTCTTCTGCGGGGCGGCCGTCCGCGGGGGCGCCGGTGCCTCCGTCGTCGCCGCGGCCACCGGTGCCGGCGCCTTCGCAGCAGCCGGCGTCGGCGAGGGCGCGATGCGCCGCTCGCGGTCGGCGGCCAGCAGGTTGGGCCGGTCGCCGGCGGAGGCGTGCGCCGCCGGCGGGGCCACCGCCAGCACGTCGCCGTCGTCGGCGCCGTCGGCCGTCAGCACGGTCACGGTGCCGGTGGCGGCGACGAGCAGCGCGGCGGCAGCGAGCAGCGGAGTCGTCCGGCGGTGCATGGCCGCGAACGGTACGGGCCGGGCGGCCCGCCGTCAGTAGAACGAGGAGCGGAGGTGGTCAGGGACGGGATCGAACCGCCGACCCCGCGATTTTCAGTCGCGTGCTCTACCAGCTGAGCTACCTGACCGGGTCGTGCTGGGTGGTCGTGCTGGGTGGTGCTGCGACCCCGACGGGACTCGAACCCGCGACCTCCGCCGTGACAGGGCGGCGCGCTAACCAACTGCGCTACGGGGCCTGGTGACAGGCCGTTCTTGCGACGGTGCTGCGTGCCCCCAACGGGATTCGAACCCGCGTAGCCACCTTGAAAGGGTGGAGTCCTAGGCCGCTGGACGATGGGGACGGCACCCCGCGAGGAGGCGCGCCTCCGCCGTCCGGCCGTCGGGGACCCGCAGAGCATAGCGGAACGGGACGGCGTCCGACCCGCCGTCACCGCGACGAGCCGCGGGCCGGTGCCGCCGAGTCGAGGCTCTGCTCGAGCAGCTCCTCGACAACCGTGCGGGAGATGCGCGCGTCGGTCGCGCCGAGCCCGCCGAGGGTGATGGCGTCGTAGGCCTGCAGCCGCTTGGTCTCCGGGTCGAGGTACAGCACGGTGAGCATGATCGGGGTCGGCTCCTCGCCCTCGAGCGCGCGCAGACCGGCGCCGCCGGTGGACCCCTGCACCAGTACCCGGGTGCCGTCCTCGACCTCGTCGAGGCGCTCGTGCCGGTGCCCGGCCAGCACGAGCGGCACCTCGCCGAGCAGCGGTCGCGCGGTGATCGGGTCGTGCACGGCGACGACGTCCGGCGGGTCGTCCGGGTCGACGGCGTCGCGCAGCCGCTCGCCGACGTCGAGCAGCAGCGCCTCTGGAGCGTCGTCGTCGCGGGTGCGCTTGTCGGGCGTGAACCGGGGGTCGCCGATGCCGAGCAGGCGCAAGCCGGCCACCTCGACCAGCTCGTCCGAGTCGAGCACCGTCGCGTTGGGCTGCGCCTCGACCGCGGCCTGCGTCGTGAGGCTGTCGTGATTGCCGCGGACGAAGACGTACGGCACGTCGAGCCGGCCGATGCCCTCGACGAACGCGCGCTCGGGCCGGCTGCCCCAGTCGTTGATGTCGCCGGTGTCGATGACGACGTCGACGCCGAACTGGCGCACGGTCGAGTCGATGACGTCGAAGGCCGTCGGGTTGAGATGCAGATCGCTGACGTGCAGCACCTTGAGCGTGTCGTCGTCCGCGACGAACACCGGCAGCGTGCTGGTGGCGGCGTAGAGCTCGCTGACGTTGGCCACGAGGCGGCCGAGCTGCAGCTGGTAGACGTCGAAGCGCGCCAGCAGGTCCTCCACGTCGCCGACGGCGGCCGGTGCGCTGGCCAGCAGCCCGGAGTAGCGCGGCTGCGCGAGCGCCCGGTCGTCGTAGGTGACGGCCGCGACGGCACCGGTGACCGCCAGCAGGCCGAGCCCGGTTCCGGCACAGGCGGCGACCCGTCGCCATCGCCGGCGGAACACGAGCAGGCCGAGCACCGTCGCCCCGGCGACGGTGACGACCAAGGTGCGTACGACCAGCTCTCCCACGCCGCTGCGCAGGTCGGCCTGCACCTGCTCGCCGAGCGTGCGCAGCGAGGCCGGGTTCGCGACCACCGCCCGCGCGGCGTCGGGACGCAGGGCCGCCACCTCGACGCCGAGCCGCACCGGCCCGTCGTGGGTGTCCAGCTCCAGGCGGCCGAGCGGCGGTACGTCGACCGTCGTGCTGCCGGTGAGCGCCGGCCGCAGGCCCAGGTCGGCGTCGAACGGCCCGACGGGGATGCGGACCGTCCCGGCGACCAGCAGGCCCAGCAGCGCCCCGACGACACCGACGAGAACGACCTCGGCCGCGAGGGCGGCGGCTCGACGGCTGGGCGGGCGCACGCCCCAGTGCCTACACCGCGCGGGCCGCCGGCGCGGACAGGGCCTCGCCGAGCACGCGCGCGAACCGGCTCCCGGGCGCTCGCCTGGCCACGGCGACGGCGTCGGCCGCGGTGTCGACGTCGCACAGCACCGGCAGCCGCACCGGGCTGAGGCCGGCGGCGCGCAGCCGGGCCAGCTGGCGCTGCCCGGTGTCGCCGCGCGAGGTCGGCACGCCGCGCAGCAGCGCGCCGTCCGGGCGCTGCAGGCCGAGTGCCCACCAGCCGCCGTCGACCGAGCGGCCGAGGACGGCGGAGGCGCGGGTCAGGGCGCCGGCCGCGCGGCCCAGCAGCGCAGGCGACACCTGCGGCGTGTCCATGCCGATGAGCAGGGCCGGCAGGTCGCTCGCCGCCGCGGCGTCGTCGAAGGCCGCGGCCAGCCGCTCGTCCAGCGGGCCGCTGCACTGCGGCTGCCGCGCGAAGCCCTCGGCGCCGAGCGTGCCGTCGGTGACGAGCACCCGGCGGGCCACGGGGGTGGCGCGCACCGCGTCGAGCGTGTCGGCGAGCGCGGCAGCGGCCACGTCCGCGGCCTGGGCCGGGGTCAGCGGCGGGCACAGCCTCGTCTTGACCCGGCCGGGCACCGGCTCCTTGGCCAGCACGAGCAGCTGGACGGCGAGCGTCACGCGGCGTCGTCCAGCTCGCGGAGCACCCGGCGCATGTCGCGGACGGTGCGGGCCGTGCCCAGCGGCGTGCCGGTCACCTTGGAGCGGCCGGTGCGCGGCAGGTAGTCGACGTCGACCTCCGCGATCCGCCAGCCGGCGCGCGAGGCCGCCGTCACCATCTCGAGCGGGTAGCCGAAGCGGCGGTCGCGCAGGCCGAGGCCGCGCAGGTCGTCGCGCCGGCAGGCGCGCATCGGGCCGAGGTCGGTGAGCGGGACGTCGGCGCGACGGCGCAGCGACCGGGCCAGCGCGGCGTTGCCGAGCCGTGCGTGCAGCGGCCAGGCCCCGCGCCCGGTCGGGCGCCGACGGCCGAGCACGAGGTCGGCCTCGCCGGCGACGACCGGGTCGACGACGCGCGGCAGCTGCTGGGGGTCGAGGCTGGCGTCGGCGTCGAGGAAGCAGACGACGCCGTCCGCCGCGTCGGCCGCCTCCAGCCCGGCGGCGCAGGCGGCCCCGAAGCCGCGCGGGGAGGCGGGGACGACCAGCGCGCCGTGCTCCCGGGCGACGTCGGCCGAGCCGTCGGTGGAGCCGTTGTCGGCGACGATCGCCCGGTAGCCGGCCGGCAGGCGGGTGAGGACCCACGGGAGGGCGGCGGCCTCGTCGAGGCACGGCAGGACGACGTCGGGCACGTCGGAGGTTCGCACCGGCCGGCCTGCCGGTTCACCGCACCTGCCCGCCCCCCCCGGCGACCGACCGGAGCCCTCCCGACCGATCCCGCACCCGCCGCAGCCGTCGGGAGCCCTCCCGTCGGTGGCCGAGGGGAGCCCTCCCGACGGTTTCCGCACCTGCCGCAGCCGTCGGGAGCCCTCCCGTCAGGTGCGGAGGGGGGCGGTGGCGAACTCGCGGACGCCGTCGGCGAACGACGTCGACGGCTCGAACCCGAGCACGTCCCGCGCCCGCTGCGGCGAGGCGACGACGTGCCGGACGTCGCCGAGCCGGTACTCGCCGGTGACGACCGGCTGTGGCCCGCCGCACGCCCGGGCCAGCTCGGTGGCCAGCTCGCCGACGGTGTGCGGCGTGCCGCTCGCGACGTTGACCGGCAGGAGCTCGGCCGGCTCGCCGGCGTCGAGTGCCAGCACGTTCGCCGCCGCGACGTCGCGGACGTGCACGAAGTCGCGCCGCTGTCCGCCGTCCTCGAACACCCGCGGCGGCTCGCCGCGCTGCAGCGCGCTCCGGAACAGCGACGCGACGCCGGCGTAGGGGGTGTCGCGCGGCATGTGCGGGCCGTAGACGTTGTGGTAGCGCAGCGCCACCGCCGTGCCGCCGCTCGCCCGCGCCCACGACGCGGCGAGGTGCTCCTGCGCCACCTTGCTGGCGGCGTAGACGTTGCGCGGGTCGAGCGGCGCGTCCTCCGGCACGGTGCCGCTCTCGAGCACCGCCCCGCACGCGGGGCACCGCGGCTCGAAGACGCCGTCGCGCAGGTCGCTCTCGGCCCGGGGCCCGGGGCGGACGACGCCGTGCTCGCCGCAGCGGTACCGGCCCTCGCCGTAGACGACCATCGAGCTGGCCAGCACCAGCCGGCCCACTCCCGCGCGGTCCATGGCGGCGAGCAGGACGGCGGTGCCCAGGTCGTTGTGGCCGACGTAGCGCGGCAGGTCCTGCAGGTCGACGCCGAGGCCGACCATCGCCGCCTGGTGGCAGACGACGTCGACGCCGTCGAGCACCGCCGCCGGCGGGGTGCGGACGTCGGCGTGGACGCGCTCGGCGCGCGGGTCGAGGTGGTCGGGCCAGCCGCCGCGGTGCACCTCGGGCAGCAGCGCGTCGAGCACCCGCACCTGGTGGCCGGCGTCGAGGGCCGCCGCGACGACCGCACCGCCGATGAACCCGGCTCCGCCGGTGACGAGGACGCGCACGCGGGGCACGCTAGAGCGCAGACCTGC
>DATMJH010000377.1:0-8334 GCA_035554015.1 Mycobacteriales bacterium | reverse complement strand
GTCGACGATCTCACCGGCCTGGACGGCGAACTGCTTGAGCTCGGTGCGGGTGCCGTCGGCGGCCTCGTGCTCGATGGTCAGCGTCGTCGGCGACTCGACCGTCACCGACGTCTCGGAGTGCCGGAAGTCGCCGTCGCTCATCGTGGAGACGTGGCTCTGCGAGTCCTTGCTCCACTCGCCCATCGAGTGCGGGTGCTTCTTGGCGTAGTTCTTCACCGACGCCGGGGCGCGGCGGTCGGAGTTGCCCTCCCTCAGCACCGGGTTGACGGCACTGCCCTTGACGGCGTCGTACCTGGCACGGGCGGCGCGCTCGTCGTCGGTCTGCGGGTTCTCCGGGTACTCGGGCACGGCGTGCCCGCGGTCCTGCAGCTCACGGATCGCCGCCTTGAGCTGCGGCACCGACGCGCTGATGTTCGGCAGCTTGATGATGTTGGCCTCGGGCGTCTTCGCCAGCTCGCCGAGCTCACCGAGGTGGTCGTCCTGCAGCCCGAACGCGGCGAGGATGCGGCCGGCCAGCGAGATGTCCCGCGTCTCGACGTCCACTCCCGCCTTGTCGGCGAAGGCCTGCAGCACCGGCAGCAGGGAGTGCGTCGCGAGCGCGGGTGCCTCGTCGGTGTAGGTGTAGAGGATCTTCATCCCAGCCGGCGATGTCACAGCAGGCCCAGACCGCGGACGGCGTCGCGCTCCTCGGCCAGCTCGGCGACCGAGGCGTCGATCTTCTGCCGGGAGAAGTCGCTGACGTCCAGGCCCTGCACGATCTCCCAGCGGCCGCCTCGCGAGGTCACCGGGAAGCTGGAGATGAGGCCCTCCGGCACGCCGTAGGAGCCGTCGCTCGGGATGGCGGCCGACGTCCAGTCGCCCTCGGGCGTGCCGTTCACCCAGTCGAAGACGTGGTCGATGGCGGCGTTGGCGGCCGACGCCGCCGACGACGCGCCGCGGGCCTCGATGATGGCCGCACCGCGCTTGGCGACGGTGGGGATGAACTCGTCCTCGAGCCACGCCCGGTCGCCGACGACCTCCTCGGCCGGCTTGCCGCCGATCGTCGCCTGCGACCAGTCCGGGTACTGCGTGGCGCTGTGGTTGCCCCAGATCGTGAGCCTCGCGATGTCGTTCACGCTGGTGCCGGTCTTCTTCGCCAGCTGCGACAGCGCCCGATTGTGGTCGAGCCGTGTCATGGCCGTGAAGCGCTCGGCCGGGACGTCGGGGGCGTGCGCCTGCGCGATGAGGGCGTTGGTGTTCGCCGGGTTGCCGACCACCAGCACCCGCACGTCGTCGGCGGCGCCGGCGTTGATCGCCTCGCCCTGCGGCTGGAAGATGCCGCCGTTGGCCTCGAGCAGGTCGCCGCGCTCCATCCCCTTGGTGCGCGGCCGCGCACCGACGAGCAGCGCCACGTTGACGCCCTCGAAGGCCGCGCGCGCGTCAGAGGTGATGTCGATGCCGGCGAGCAGCGGGAACGCGCAGTCGTCGAGCTCCATCGCCGTGCCCTCGGCCGCCTTCAGCGCCGGCTCGATCTCCAGCAGCCGCAGCCGCACCGGGGTCTTCGGCCCGAGCAGCTGGCCGGACGCGATGCGGAACAGCAGCGCGTAGCCGATCTGACCGGCGGCGCCGGTGACGGTGACGTTGACGGGCGTCTGTGCCATCTGGGGAGGACCTCGCTGTCCGCTGGGGCCGGGCTCGCGAGGGCGCCTCGCGACGGCGTCAGGGTACGAGGGCCGGTGTGGGCCGGTTCCGCTGGCCCCGCGGTCCCGGTCAGGCCTCGGGCACCGACGACGCGAGCAGCGCGAGCGCCGCCCCGAGCACCAGCAGCAGCGTGACGTCGAGCCGCCGGGACCGCACCGCCAGCAGACCTGCGCGCCGGGCCGGCAGCGCCAGCCTGAGCACCCCGGCCAGCAGCACGCCGGCCGCGACGACCAGCGCGCCGGCCCGCCACGGCCCGGCGGCACCGAGCGCCAGCCCGGCCGCGACGACCGCGATCACGGTGGCCAGCGGCAGCTGGCGCGCGGGGCCGGGCACCCGGCCACCGTAGGGCTGCCGCGCAGCCGCAGGTGGGACGGGTGACGGCCGGCTGCTGCGGGTGTCAGCCGCCGAGCCGTCGGGTAGCCCAGGACGTGTCGGCGCGACCGCCCGGCGATCGCCTGCACGTGGAGGACGACAGCAGTGGACACGCCGCATCTCCGGCTCGAGGAGACCGGGCAGTGCCTGCCGCTGCGGGAGGACGTCACGACCGTCGGGCGCGGCAGCGGCGTCGACATCTCCCTCGACGACCCGACGGTCAGCCGGCTGCACGCCGAGATCGTGCAGCGCGGCCCGCACTACTACGTCGCCGACCTCGGCCTGTCGGCCAACGGCACCCGCGTCAACGGCCGCCCCGTCGGCCGCCGGATCCTCCAGCAGGGCGACGTCGTCACCTTCGGCGCCGCGCGCACCCGGGCGGGGGGCCTGCCGGTCGTCGTCGACGACGCGGACACCAGCGAGCTGCGGCGCATCGCCACACCCGACCTGACCCGCCGGGAGGTGGAGGTGCTCACGGCGCTGTGCCGGCCGGCCCTGCTGCAGGACGCCTTCGTCGCCCCGGCGACGGCGCGCGAGATCGCCGACGAGCTGTTCGTCACGGAGGCCGCGGTCAAGCAGCACCTGCTGCGGCTCTACAGCAAGTTCGGCATCGACGAGGGCGTCAACCGGCGCGCGCGGCTGGCGAACGAGGTGCTGGCGGCCGGGGTGGTGCGGCCGCTGCCGCTCGACGTGCAGACCGAGCTGCGCGCCGGCTGAGCCGTCCCGCGACCACCGGGCAGGTGCCTGGCGGCGCGCCGGCGCGGAGCAGACGCGCTGGAGTCGCGCCTCAGGCGAGCCCGGCGCGCCGCTCGGCCGCCTCGACGCAGTTGCGGAACAGCATCGCGACCGTCGTCGGGCCGACCCCGCCGACCCGCGGCGTGATCGCGCCGGCGACCTCGTTGCACGCCTCGTCGACGTCGGGCAGCAGCTTGCGGCCCTCGTAGCGCACGCCGCCGCCCACGACCACGCACCCCGGGGTGAGGTGCTCCGGCTGCAGGATGCCCGGAACGCCGGCCGCGGCGATGACGATCTGCGCCCGGCGGGTGTACTGCGGCCAGTCCGGCACGCCGGTGTGCACCACCGTGACCGCGGCGTTCGCGGTCGGCCGCTTCTGGGTCAGCAGCAGCGCCAGCGGCCGGCCGAGCGTCGTGCCGCGGCCGAGGATGCAGACCTCGCGGCCTGCGACCGGGATCTCGTGGAAGGCGAGCAGCGCCTCGATGCCCGCGGGCGTGCAGGGCACCGGGCCCGGCATCGAGAGCGCGAGCCGCCCCATGTTGACCGGGTGCAGCCCGTCCACGTCCTTGTCCGGGTCCATCTCGAGCAGCGCGGCCTCGAAGTCGACCTGCGGAGGCGTCGGGTGCTGCACGAGCATCGCGTCGCACGACGGGTCGTCGTTGAGCCGCCGGATGGCGGCCACGACGTCCGCCGTCGTCGCGTCCTGCGGCAGCCGCTCGTGCGGGCTGGCGAAGCCGAGCTCCTCGGCGCGCCTCATCTTCATGCCGACGTAGCCGGCGCTGGCGGAGTCGTCGCCCACCAGCACGGTGCCGAGCCCGGGGGTCCTGCCGGCCTCCTTCAGACGGGCGATGCGCGGCGCCAGGCCGGCGAACACCGCCTCGGCGACGGGGCCTCCGGGCAGCAGTCGAGCGATCACGCGCCGGAGGCTAGCCCGCGGGGCGCGGCACCCTCTCCGGCTCCCCCGCGCCCGGCGGCCCGGGCGCCGGCCGCAGGGTCAGTGCGCGAAGTGGCGGGTGCCGGTCGTGTAGAGCGCGACCCCGGCCTCGCGGGCCGCGGCGAAGACCTCCTCGTCGCGCACCGAGCCGCCGGGCTGCACCACGGCCCGCACGCCGGCCTCGAGCAGCACCTGCAGGCCGTCCGGGAACGGGAAGAAGGCGTCGGAAGCGGCCACCGATCCCCGGGCCCGCTCGCCGGCGCGCTCGACCGCGAGCCGGGCGGCGTCGACCCGGTTGACCTGGCCCATGCCCACGCCGACCGTGCCGCCGCCCGCGGCGAGCAGGATCGCGTTGCTCTTGACGGCGCGCACCGACCGCCAGGCGAAGGCGAGGTCGGCCAGCGTCGCGTCGTCGACGGCGTCGCCCGCCCGCAGCTGCCAGGTCGCCGGGTCGTCGCCGTCGGTGAACACGTCGGCGGCCTGCAGCAGCAGGCCACCGCTCACCGGACGCGTCTCCGGCCGCGGACCGGGACCGACCGGGTCGGCCACGAGCAGCCGGATCGACGGCTTGGCCGACAACACCTCCACAGCACCGTCCTCGTAGCCCGGCGCGACCACGACCTCGGTGAAGACCTCGGCCACCTGCTCGGCCATCGCGACCGACACCGGCCGGTTCACCGCGATGACGCCGCCGAACGCCGAGACCGGGTCGCAGGCGTGCGCCTTGCGGTGGGCGTCGGCGACGTCCGCGCCGACGGCGATGCCGCACGGGTTGGCGTGCTTGATGATCGCGACACACGGGTCGGCGTGGTCGTAGGCGGCCCGGCGCGCGGCGTCGGTGTCGAGGTAGTTGTTGTACGACATCGGCTTGCCGTGGAGCTGCTGCGCCTGCGCCAGCCCGGAGGGGCCGTGCTCGGTCACGTAGAGCGCCGCCGGCTGGTGCGGGTTCTCGCCGTACCGGAGCACGTCGGCGCGCCGCCACGTCGCGCCGACCCAGCCGGGGAACTGCTCGCCGTCCGGCGCGACGACGCTGCCGATCCACGAGGCCACCGCGACGTCGTAGGCAGCGGTGTGGCGGAACGCCTCGACCGCCATAGCGCGCCGCTGCTCGAGCGTGGTGCCGCCGGCACGGACGGCGTCGAGCACCTCGCCGTACCGGTCCGGGCTGACCACGACGGCCACCGACGGGTGGTTCTTCGCCGCGGCGCGCACCATCGTCGGGCCTCCGATGTCGATCTGCTCGATGCACTCGTCGGCCGTGGCGCCGCTCGCGACGGTGTCGGCGAAGGGGTACAGGTTGACGACGACGAGGTCGAACGGCGCGACGTCGAGCTCCTCGAGCTGCCGCACGTGGTCGGGCAGCCGGCGGTCGGCGAGGATGCCGGCGTGCACCCGCGGGTGCAGCGTCTTCACGCGGCCGTCGAGGCACTCGGGGAACCCGGTGAGCTCGTCGACCGGCGTGACCTCCACGCCGGCCTCGCGCAGCCGCGCCGCCGTCGAGCCGGTCGACACGACCTGCACGCCGGCTGCGGCGAGCCCCCGGCCGAGCTCCTCGAGCCCGGTCTTGTCGTAGACGCTGACCAGCGCGCGCCGGACCTCGATCGTCGTCACAGCAGCACGGTCCTTCCCTCGACCTTCCAGCCGCCGCGGGCGAGCCGCCCGACGGCGTCGACGTACAGCGGCTGCTCGACCGCCTGGATGCGGGCGTGCAGCGTCTCCTCGGTGTCGCCCGCCTCCACCGGCACTGCCGCCTGCGCCACGACCGGCCCGGTGTCGACGCCCTCATCGACCAGGTGCACCGTCACACCGGTGACCTTGACGCCGTACGCCAGCGCGTCGCGCACGGCGTGCGCTCCGGGAAACGCCGGCAGCAGCGAGGGATGGGTGTTCACGACGCGGTGCGGGAAGCGCTCGAGCACCGAGCCGCCGAGGATGCGCATGAAGCCCGCGCACACGACGAGGTCGGGCTCGTGCCGGAGCAGCTCGTCTGCCAGCGCGAGGTTCCACGACTGCCGGTCCGGGTGGTCGGAGAGCCGCACGGTGAAGGCCTCGACGCCGGCCTCGAGCGCCCGGTCGACAGCCCGGACTCCCTCGCGGTCGGTGCCGACCGCGACCACGGACGCCCCGAACGCGGTGTCGGCCACGGCGTCGAGGAGCGCCTGCAGGGTGCGACCCTCCCCCGAGGCGAGGACGACGAGGCGCGCGGGCAGTTCGGTCTCCGGGGTCGGCCGGTCAGGGTGCCGGCACAGTACCGATCCAGCACCCGACACGCGCGACCCTCAGGTGCTGGCCAGGGGGTCAGCCCGGGCGGGAGGATGCCGGCGCGAGCGGCGCAGGGGGCGCAGCCGCGGGAGGAGCCGTCATGACGACACCGCAGGAGCCGCGCGACCCGTTCAGCGGCGATCCGCAGGGCGGAGCGAGCGGTCCGGCGTCCGACCCGGGCCAGGGCGGCTACGGCGCGCCCGGCGGCCACCCGACAGCCCCCGGCGCGGACTCCGGCCAGGGCTACGGCGGGCCCACCGCCTACGGTGCCCCGCAGGGCTACCCGCCGCCCGGCGCCTACGGCGGTGGCACCCCGTCTCCGTTCGGCCAGCCGGGCGGGCCGCAGCTGGCCAGCTGGGGGTCCCGCGTCGGGGCGACGCTCATCGACTTCCTGATCGTTCTCGCCATCATGGTGGCCGGGCTCGTGCTGGGCGCTGTGTTCGGGATCGTGTCCGACGGGCTCGGCGGACTCGTCGCCGTCCTGGGCTACGTGGCGGCGCTCGGCTTCTACTTCTGGCAGCTGTGGGTGCAGGGCGAGACGGGCCAGACGATCGGCAAGAAGCAGGTCGGCATCAGCCTTCGCCGCGAGCAGGACGGTGGCACCGTGGGCGGCGGCCTCTCCATCGGCCGCTACTTCGTCCACTTCGTCGACGCCATCCCCTGCTACGTCGGCTACCTGTGGCCGCTGTGGGACGACAAGAAGCAGACCTTCGCCGACAAGATCCTGAACACGGTGGTCGTCAAGGCCTGACTCCGGGGCAGGATGGCGGGCACGCCCGCACGACCTCCGGAGGACGCGACGTGACCACTCCCTCAGACCCGTTCGGCTCGCCCGCAGGTGACCCTGCGAGCGGGCAGCCGCCGCCCGGGTGGGGGCAGCCGCCCGGCCAACCGGGGTGGGGCGCGCCGCCCGGCGGGCCGGGCGGGTACGGCGCGTCCGGCCCGAGGAAGAACGGGCTGGGTGTGGCCGCGCTCGTGGTCGGCATCCTCGCACTGCTCACGTCGTTCACCGTCGTGGTCGGCGCGGTGCTCGGCATCGTCGCGCTGGTCCTCGGCCTCGTGGGCCGCGGCCGCGCCAAGCGCGGCGAGGCGGACAACGGTGGCGTCGCGCTGACCGGTGCGGTCCTCGGTGGCGTCGCGCTGCTGCTCTCGATCGTGATCGCCGCCACCATCGGCGCAGTGATCTTCGGCAGCGAGAGCGGCCGCAACCTGGTCGAGTGCCTCGCGGACGCCGGCGACGACCAGGCAGCGGTGGAGCAGTGCGAGCGCGAGTTCGAAGGCTCGGTCACCCCGTAGCCGCCGGCCCCGCGCTCACGGCGGTCGCCGGCCGGGTCACCGGCCTGGCGGTGGCCGCCGTCGTCCTCGCCGTGGTCGTGCAGCACGTGCGACTGCCTCCCCTGTGCCTGCTGCGGGCGGCGACCGACGTGCCGTGCCCGTTCTGCGGCGGCACCACGGCGGCGGCTGCGCTGGGGGCCGGCCGGCCGGTCGACGCGCTGGCCGCCTCCCCGCTGGCGGTGCTCGGCGGCGTGACGTGGGCGGCATGGCCGGTGCTGGGGCGGTCGGTGCCGGTGCGGCGGGTGACCGGTTCGCTGACCTTC
Source organism: Mycobacteriales bacterium (assembly GCA_035554015.1). GTDB lineage: Bacteria > Actinomycetota > Actinomycetes > Mycobacteriales > SCTD01 > DATLGD01. Next base: position 753 of record DATMJH010000377.1, on the reverse strand, counting down.
CTCGTGGCGGTGCTGGGCGCGTCGGAGGCCTGGCAGGTGGTCCGGGCGCTGGGCTGACTGGTCCCTGACCCTGCCGACAGGTCAGCCGCGGCGGCGCGCGACCGCCATCGCGACCAGCGCCCCGCCAGCCACCTCGACGGCGACGGCGAGCGCCACGGCCGGTGCCGACGGGCCGACGTCGGCCAGCCTCTCGTCGCCGAGCGGGCCACCGGCGACCACGGCCAGGACCCCCGTCGCCGCACCGGCCAGCACGCCGCACATCAGCGCGTCGACGAGGCGGGCGCCGGCCGACCGCGCGAGCAGCCGGCCCGCCAGCGCCCCGGCGAGGACGGGCACGGCGAGCGCCGCCACCGCGAACCCGGGCGGCGGCCCACCCGGCAGGGCGGCCACGAGCGGCAGCGCGGGCAGCGCACCGATCTCGGTGGCGAACGGCGACACAGCGGTGCCGGTGCCGACGGCGAAACCCGGGCCGGCGAGCCAGGCCACGGCGAGCACCACGGCATTGGGCGCGAGCGCGACGCCGGTGAGCAGCAGCCCCACGCCGCCGACGGCACCGGGCTCCGGCCCGCCGGCCAGCTCGGCGGCGGTGCCGGCGTCGAGCACCAGGGCGAGCGCCACGAGCCCGGCACCCGCAGCGGCCAGCACCCCGCCGGCGACCAGCGCGGCGTCGACCACCCGGCGCGACCGCGCCGGGAGCCGCGCCAGGGCGGCAGCGAGCAGCCCGGTCCCCCAGGCCGCGCCGACGGCAGCGAC
>DATMJH010000376.1:0-9348 GCA_035554015.1 Mycobacteriales bacterium | reverse complement strand
CCCCCGACGCGGGCGACACGGTGCTGAACGTGCTGCCGCCGGGCTCCCGTCGGGTTCGGGGCGGGGCGGTCAGGGAGCGGTCAGGGCCGGCGGTCGGGGGCGCCGTCGAGCACACCGCCGGCCGGGTCGTCGACCCCGCCGCGGCGCACGACGTCGTGCTCGGGCCGCAGCACGTCCCGCACCACGAGCGCGGCGATGACCATGAGGACGACGTCCCGCACCAGCACCGCCCGCAGGAACCACCAGACGCCGATGCCGTCACCGGGCGAGCCGTTGGAGACGAAGTGCAGGAAGCGGGTGACCAGCACGACCGCCTCGGCCGCCTGCCAGGCCAGGAAAGACCGCCACCGCGGCCGGGCCAGCGCGAGCAGCGGCACCAGCCACAGCGAGAACTGCGGGCTCCACACCTTGTTGGTGAGCAGGAACGCCAGCAGCACCAGGAACAGCACCTGCGGCAGCCGCGGGCGCACCGGTGCGCGCAGCACCAGCACGGCGATCGCGGCCAGCGCGGCGACCAGCAGCACGGCGACCAGGGCGTTGAGCAGCGCCGGCGGCCCGCCGCCGTCGTCCAGCGGCGCCCCGCGGGCGGTCTGCAGCACGAACCACAGCGAGTCCCAGTCCGCCGGCCGGGTCTGGTTCAGCTCGACGAACCGGTAGGCGGCGTTGACGCCGACCGCGGCCGTCCCGTCGGGCAGGGTGACGGAGGTGTGCGGGGCCAGCGCGGCCAGCCCGGTGTCGCCCAGCCGCTCGAGCGGCGAGGCGGCCACCCGCACCTGCCGCCCCTCGGCGTCGGCGTACGACGGGCTGACGAGGTAGACCGGCAGCGTCACCACGACCGGTGTCACGACCGCGGCGACGAGCGCGGGCCAGAAGGCACGGAGCCGGCCCGCGCGCAGGCACAGCAGCCCCAGCGGCAGCAGGAACAGCACCGGGTAGAGCTTCGTGGCGGTCGCCAGTCCGATCAGGACGCCGGCCGCGCGTGGCCGCCGCCGCGCCCACTGCAGCAGCCCGAGCCCGGCCAGCGCCATGGCGACGAGGTCCCAGTTCGTGGTGCCGTGCAGCACCAGCGCCGGCGCCAGGGCGAACAGCGCCGCGTCCCAGGGTCGTCGGCCGGCCAGCCGGGCGGTGGTGACCACGACGACGAGCGCCGCCGCCGTGAGCAGCACCCACGTCAGGTCGTAGAAGCGGGCGGCGCGGTCCTCCTGCGGGAACAGCTGCGCGCCGGCGGCCGCCGCGCCCATGACGCCGCCGATGACCACCGGGTACTCGACCGGGTGCTCGACGTACGGGACGGCGCCCTCCGACAGCCGCTCGGCGAAGTACAGCGCGTAGACGTCGGTGTAGCAGGCCCGCGTGTACTGGTACTGGTCGGCCCACGGGTGGTACCGGCACGGCGACTTCTGCCAGAAGCCGACCAGGCTGGTGAGCAGCGTCAGCAGGACGAGCCAGCGGACCGGCGTCCAGAACCGGCTGTGGCGCAGGGCGTGCCGGCCCGGTGGGCCGCCGAGGCCCTCGACCGCCGCCCGGACGACGGGGTCGTCGTCGGTCGAGGCGGACGCCGGGGCAGCAGGCACCGGCGCATCGTGCCGCACCGGAGGTCCGGCTACCCGCCCTTGCCCCCGCCTGATCCGGCGGTCTGCCCTCCGCCGTCAGGGGGCGGCTCCGTCGTCGGCTCCGTCGTCGGCTCGATCGTCGGCCCGACCGTGGGCTCCGACGCCGTCGGCTTCGGCTTCGGCCCGGGCTGCTTGGTCGTGGGAGCCGGCTCCGGAGAGGTGGTGGTGGGAGCCGGCTCGGGCGACTCGCTGGTGCGCACCGGCTGCGGCCGCCGCGTGCGCGGCGCGTCGTCGTCGTCGAGGCTGCCGTTGAGCGCCTTGCCGACGTTGGCCGGCGGCGGGAAGTCCTCGACCGGCATCCCGGCCGAGGCGGCGTCCATGTAGGCCTTCCACGCCGCGGCGGCCACCCGGCCACCGGTCGCCTCGCCGACGCCCTCGAGCCGGAGGGTCTCGTTGCGGCCGGTGCCGAACCACACCGCCGTCGACAGCTGCGGCGTGTAGCCGGCGAACCAGACGTCGAAGTTGTCCGACGTCGTGCCGGTCTTGCCGGCCGCCGGCCGGTTGCCGTCCAGCCGGGCCCGCGTGCCCGTGCCGCGGCGGACCACGTCGCGCAGGGCATCGGTGACGTCGCGGGTGACGTCCTCGTCGAGCACCCGCTCGAGCATCGCGCCGTTGCCGTACACCTCGTCCTCGCCGTAGCGGACGCTGGCGATGAAGTGCGGCGTCACCCGCTGCCCGCCGTTGGCGAACGCGGCGTACGCCACCGCCTGGTCCTGCGGCCGGACGTCGTAGATGCCCAGCGAGATGCCGCCTTCCGGGCTGCCATTGCCGAGCGGCGTCGTGATGCCGAGGCCCTTGGCGAGGTCCTCGACCTTCTTGGGGCCGACCTCGAGGCCGAGCTCGAAGTAGGCGGTGTTCACCGACTTCTGCGTCGCCTCCCTGAGGCTCACTCGCCCGTAGCTGTTGTCGCCGAAGTTGCGGATCGGCTCGGGCACGCCCGGGAAGCGCTTGCGGTTGTTGCCGTCGAACGTCGACTTCAGCGAGATGCCGTTGTCGAGGGCGGCGGCCAGCACGAACGGCTTGAACGACGAGCCCGGCTGCCGGCCGGTGCCCTGCGCGGCGTAGTCGAAGCCGACCCCGGTCGACCCGCCGTAGTAGGCGACGATGCCGCCCGACGTCGGGTCTACCGACACCAGGGCGCCCTTCGGTGCGGCGGTCTGCTCGTCCGTCGGCGTGCCGACGACGCCCTGCACGGCGGCGACGGCGGCGTCCTGCGCCTCGCGCCGCAGGGTCGTCGTGACGACGAGGCCGGTCGTGAGCAGCTGGGACTGGCCTCGCGCCTCGAGGCCGCGCTCGAGCTCGTCCATGACCCGCCGGATCACGTGACCCTTCGGGCCGGACAGGTCGTTGTTCTTGTCGGCCTCGGCGGCCGGCTTGACCGCCGGGTACTGCAGCGCCCCGGCCTCCTCGGTCGTCAGCGCGCCGGTCTCGACCATGCCGTTGACGACGTACCGCCAGCGGTCCTGCGCCCGGTCGGGCTGCTTCTCCGGGTCGTAGTTCGCCGGGGACCGGATGACGGCGGCGAGCACGGCCGCCTCGGCCGGCGTCAGCTGCTCGACCGGCTTGCCGAAGTAGGTGCTCGACGCCACCTGGATGCCGTAGGCGCCCCGGCCGAAGTAGATGGTGTTCAGGTAGTTCTCGAGGATCTCGTCCTTGCTCTGCTCGCGCGTCATCTTCAGCGAGATGAAGATCTCCTTCACCTTGCGCGTGTAGGTGCGCTCGGAGGACAGGAAGGCGTTCTTCGCGTACTGCTGGGTGATCGTCGAGCCGCCCTGCTGGATGTCGCCGCCACCGCGCACGTTGGTGAACAGCGCGCGGGCGATGCCGCGCGGGCTGATGCCGGGATCCTCGTAGTGGCCGCGGTCCTCGGCGGCCAGCACGGCGTCCCGGACGTGCTGCGGCACCTTCTCGAGCTCGACCGGGATGCGGTTCTGCCCGCCGACCCGGCCGAGCTCGCTGCCGTCGGCGTACAGGATGCGGGTGGCGCCGGCGACGGCGAGCTGGTCGGGCTGCGGGACGTCGGTGCGCACGTACGCGACGACGGCCGCGAGCACGAGCAGCAGGAACATGCCGGGGACGGCGAGCAGCACCGCGCGCTTGAGCCGGCGCGGCAGCAGGCGCCGGCGCTGGCGCGGCAGGACGTGGGTCACGGGCTCCAGTGTCTCCGATCGCGCGGCCTGCTCGCGGCGGGCGAGACGAGGACCACAGCGGCAAGGGGGAAGCGCCCCGCACCCTGACCCGGCGCGAGCGCACCAGGAAGAACGCGGGGACGACCGCGGATGTGCCCGCGCGGCGGCGGAGGTGAACGCGGCCCGCGCCACTCCACCCGGTCGGCGTCAGCCTCCGGGCAGGCGCCCGGCGCGGTACGAGCGCAGCAGGTGGTTCCAGCGGCAGGCCGCGCAGACCTCGACCTCGTAGACGTCGAACTCCGGCCGGCGCACGGCCAGCGCGGCCAGCTGGCGCGGTGAGCGCGCCGTGCCCGACATCGCGCCGAGCGACTCGCCGAAGACCCAGCTCACCGCGCACAGCGCGGGGATCCCGCAGACCGGGCACGGCCCCGGCAGCGGCAGGCCGGCGTCCGCCGCGGCGCGCAGCAGCTCCGGCGCGGCGTCGCACACGTCGCTGGTTCCGGCCGTGGCGAGCCGGCCGCCGCGGCGCTGCAGCGAGCGCAGCAGCGCCCGCCGGGCCAGCGCGTGGTCCACGACCTGCCGCGGCACGACCGGCGGCAGCCGGGGACCGGCGTCGGCGGAAGCGCGCGCCGCACCGGCGGGGCGAGTGGCCTGCTCGGAGGACACCTGCGCACCGTACGGCCACGGGGGCGAGGCGCGCACCCGTCCGGTCGGGCTCGCGGCGGGTGCCGATGCACGCGGCACCGGCCGCCCGTGTTGCACCCCGGCGTCCGGTCCGGCTACAGTCTCGCTTCTCGCGATGTATCGCCGCGATACATCGCGAGAACACGAACACCTGAACACGAAGCATCGCAACGGTGACCAGGAGGGGGGACGCGTGCTCGAGCTCGCCGTCCTCGGCCTCCTGGACTCCTCCCCGCTGCACGGCTACGAGCTGCGCCAGCGGCTCAAGGCCACGCTGGGCACCTTCCGGGCGTTCTCCTACGGCTCGCTGTACCCGACCCTGCGCCGCATGAAGGAGCAGGGCTGGATCTGCGAGGACGAGGGCGACGCCGAGGTGGTGGCCGGCGCCCCACCGCTGACCGGGCGGAGGGGCAAGGTCGTCTACAAGCTGACGGCCGAGGGCAAGGAGCACCTGCAGGAGCTGCTCGCCGAGGCCGGCCCGTCGGCCTGGGACGACGAGCCGTTCGGCATCCGCTTCGCCTTCTTCAGCCAGACCGACCCCGAGGTGCGCGTGCGCATCCTCGAGGGCCGCCGGTCGCGGCTCGAGGAGCGGCGGGAAGGCGTCCGCGCCTCCCTGGCCCGCACCCGGTCCCGACTGGACCGCTACACCCTCCAGCTGCAGGAGCACGGGCTCGAGTCCGTCGAGCGCGAGGTCCGGTGGCTCACCGAGCTCATCGAGACCGAGCGCCGGCAGGCCCCCGCACCCGAGCAGCGCCCGGCCGCCCCGAGCGCCGCTCCTGACCAGGCCCGCTGAGCACCGCTCGGCAGACCGCCCCGACCACGTCCCGTCCCGAGAGAGAGACCTGCCACTCATGGGTTCCGTCCGCGTAGCCATCGTCGGCGTCGGCAACTGCGCCGCGTCGCTCGTCCAGGGCGTCGAGTACTACCGCGACGCCGACCCGTCCAGCACCGTGCCGGGGCTCATGCACGTGCAGCTCGGCGACTACCACGTGCGCGACGTCGAGTTCGTCGCGGCGTTCGACGTCGACGCCAAGAAGGTCGGCTTCGACCTGTCCGAGGCGATCCTGGCCTCCGAGAACAACACCATCAAGATCGCTGACGTGCCGCCGCTGGGCATCGAGGTGCAGCGCGGCGTCACGCTCGACGGCCTCGGCAAGTACTACCGGGAGACCATCGAGGAGTCCGACGCCGAGCCGGTCGACGTCGTGAAGGCGCTGAAGGACGCGAAGGCCGACGTCCTCGTCTGCTACCTGCCGGTGGGCTCGGAGGAGGCCGCCAAGTTCTACGCGCAGTGCGCCATCGACGCCAAGGTCGCCTTCGTCAACGCGCTCCCGGTCTTCATCGCCGGCACGCCGGAGTGGGCCGAGAAGTTCGAGAAGGCCGGCGTCCCGATCGTCGGCGACGACATCAAGAGCCAGGTCGGCGCCACCATCACCCACCGGGTGATGGCCAAGCTGTTCGAGGACCGCGGCGTCGTGCTCGACCGCACCTACCAGCTCAACGTCGGCGGCAACATGGACTTCAAGAACATGCTCGAGCGCGAGCGCCTGGAGTCCAAGAAGGTCTCGAAGACCCAGGCCGTGACGTCGAACCTCGACGGCCCGCTGTCGGGCAAGATCCACGACAAGAACGTGCACATCGGCCCGTCGGACTACGTGCAGTGGCTCGACGACCGCAAGTGGGCCTACGTCCGGCTCGAGGGCCGCGCGTTCGGCGACGTCCCGCTCAACCTCGAGTACAAGCTCGAGGTGTGGGACAGCCCGAACTCGGCCGGCGTCATCATCGACGCGCTGCGCTGCGCCAAGATCGCGCTCGACCGCGGTGAGGGCGGCCCGGTGCAGTGGGCCTCGACGTACTTCATGAAGTCCCCGCCGCGGCAGGTGGCCGACGACCTCGGCCGCGCCGGCCTCGAGGCCTGGATCGCCGGCGAGGACGTCGTCGACCTCGCCGCCGCCGAGGCAGCCGAGGCGCAGGCCGGGGCCTGACCTCGTCCGGCTCCTGACGGCCCGGTCCCCCACGGGGGGGCCGGGCCGTCGGCGTTGCAGCGGCGGCTGTGGGGTGCACGTCCGGGCGCCGGACGTCGGCGTCCCGGCAGTCGCCGGGCGATCGACCGGAAGGCCGGTGACGCGGCGGCCGCGTTCCGCTACGGTCCGGTCTGCGACCAGCAGGGGCGCGCCGGAGGGGCCGGCGGGGCGGGGTCCGCGGAAGAGGTCCGCCCGTGCTCGTGCTCTACGCCCTCGGTGCGCTCGGCGCCGTCGTGCTGCTCGCCTCGCTGCTGCTCGGCGACACGGTCGACGCCGCCGTCGACGCCCTCGACGTCGGCCCGGGGGTCACAGCCGCCCTCGGCGCCGCGCTGACCGCCGTCGGGTTCGGCGGCGCGCTGCTCGCGGGCCCGCTCGGCCTGCTCGGCGGGGTGGTCGCCGGCGTCGCTCTGGGGTTCGGCGTCGGCGTCGCCACGCTCGCGCTCGTGCGGCTGGCGCTGGGCGGCTCCCCGGATCGGGCGCCGTCGTCGACCGACCTGCTCGGGCTGTTCGGCACCCTGGCCACCGCCGTGCCCGACGGCGGCTTCGGCGCCGTCGACCTGCCGGTCGGCGGCTCGCGCGTGCGGCTCAGCGCGCGCAGCGACCACCCGCTCGAGGCCGGCACCTCGGTGTACGTCACCGAGGTGCTCTCACCCACCGCCGTCGTGGTCGCGCCCGCCGGCCCGCTGTCCTAGGGAGGACCCGATGTCCACGCTCGCCTACGTCCTGATCGGGGCGCTGGCCCTGGTCCTCGTCGCCGCGCTCGCCGTCGTCTCGCGCATCAAGGTGGGCGGGCCGAACGAGGCGTTCCTCATCACCGGCCGCAAGGGCCGGCCGGTCACGAACCCGGAGACCGGCATGATCTCCACCGACATGAGCGGCCAGAAGGTCATCATGGGCGCGTCGGTGTTCGTCATCCCGTTCGTGCAGAAGCTGCACGTGATGGACCTGTCGTCGCGGCGGCTGCAGGTCGCGATCCGCGGCGCGGTGTCGTCCACCGGCATCAAGTGCGACCTCGAGGGCGTGGCGATCGTCAAGGTCGCGGGCAGCGAGGACATGATCCGCGCGGCGGCGCAGCGCTTCCTCGACCAGCAGCAGGGCATCGAGGTCTTCACCCAGGAGGTGCTCGCCGGGTCGCTGCGCTCGATCGTCGGGCGGCTCACCGTCGAGGAGATCATCAAGGACCGCGCCGCCTTCGCCAGCGCGGTGGCCGAGGAGGCCGAGTCGTCGCTGACGAACCAGGGTCTGCAGCTCGACACCTTCCAGCTGCAGGACATCCAGGCCGAGGGCGACTACCTCAACGACCTCGGCCGGCCGGAGGCGGCCCGCGTCGCCAAGGAGGCCTCGATCGCCGAGGCCCGGGCGAGGCAGGCCGCCGAGCAGGAGCGGCTGCTGGCGGAGGAGGCCATCGCCGTCGCCAACCGCACCTTCGCGCTCAAGAACGCCGAGATCCAGGCGGAGACCGACGCCGCCCAGGCCTCGGCCGAGGCCGCCGGTCCGCTGGCGCAGGCCGCCCGCGACCAGGAGATCCTGCTCGAGCAGGAGAAGGTCGCCGAGCGGCAGGCCGCGCTCAAGGAGCGCGAGCTCGACACCGAGATCCGCCGCCCCGCCGACGCCGCGCGCTACCAGGTGGAGCAGGAGGCCGAGGCGGCCAAGAACGCCGCCATCGCCAACGCCGAGGCGCAGCGGCAGGCCACCATCGCGGCGGCGCAGGCCAGCGCGGAGCAGCAGCGACTGTCGGGTGAGGGTGAGCGGTCGCGCCGGCAGGCGCTGGCCGAGGCCGAGGCGATCGAGGGTCAGCGCACCGGCGAGGCCGAGCGGGCCCGGCGCAGTGCGATCGCCGAGGCGGTGCGCCTGGAGGGCGAGGCCGAGGCTGCGGCGATCCTGGCCCGCGGCAAGGCCGAGGCCGAGGCGCTCGACGAGAAGGCGCGGGCGTTCGCCGACTTCGGCGAGGCTGCGGTGCTCGACCTGCTCGTGACGGTGCTCCCGCAGGTGGTGCGCGAGGCCGCGGCGCCGCTGTCGGCGGTCGACAAGCTGACCGTCATCTCCACCGACGGCGCCGGCACGCTCACCCGGAACGTGGCCACGAACGTCGAGCAGGGGCTTCAGCTGTCGAGCGACCTCACCGGCATCGACGTGCGCGAGCTGCTCGGCCGGCTGGCGGGCGCCGGCGTCGGTGCGCGGGAGGCCGCTGACCCGGCCGGCCCGGCGGCGGCGGACGGCGCGCCGTCAGTGTAGGGCTGACGGTGCGGGGGTTCCCGCGCCGCAAGGCGACGGGCTGACCGCACTTCCGGTCCCGCAGCAACATCATCCAGCCTCGATGATGTTGCTGCGGGACAGGAAGTCATCTGGCAGCGGGTGACCTGAGCCAGGTCGACGGCCGGCGGACTACCGGTTCTGGCCGGGCGCCCGCTCGGAGGGGTTGCCGGTCGTCTCGTTGCAGTTCGAGGCGCCCGACGTGCCGCCGTGCGGGCCCTCCTTGCTCCCCTGCGCCTCACGGTCCTCGCTGGCGTGGCCGGTTCCGAAGTACGAGAAGCCGGGCGAGTCGTCCTCGACGCAGTGGGCGGCGGCAGCCGGGCCGGCGGTGACCAGGCCGAGTCCGCCGGCGAGGGCAGCGGTGACGACAGCGGTACGGAGAACGCGCATGGAGGACCTCCAGGGTCGAGAGCGCGGGACAGGACGCGTACACCGCACATACGTCGTCCGGCTCGTCCCGGTTCGTGCGCTGCCCGAGATCACCCGGACGGAGCAGCGGCGACGGCGCGGCGCGGACGGCGCAGCCCGGGCGGACGGCGTCGGGCCGGACGACGCAGCCGGGCCGGACGGCGTCCGGCCGTGGAGGGGCTGGTGCGGTTGCCGCGGGTTCGGCGACCGTCGGGAGGGCTCCGGGCGGGAACGAAG
>DATMJH010000375.1:0-8408 GCA_035554015.1 Mycobacteriales bacterium | reverse complement strand
CTGACCAACCTATGGCGGCGAAGTCAAGGGCTCGGTTTTGGGGATGTTGGGCAGGGGTGATCGACTCGGCGGCCAGTCCCGTCGAGTTGATCTTGGGGGGGTGTGGTGCGCTGCTGTTCGGGGTTCGGGGGCCTGCGCCCGTCTCCGGCCCTACGTAGCGTGCAAGCGGGATGTGGTCCCGACAGCCTTCATCCGGGCTTGAGGGGAGACGGGCGGGGCTGCTCAGGGTCAGTTGCGAGATGTGATCTCGACGGCAGGCGAGCTCGCCCCGTCCCGGGTGGTCAGCGCGGCGCGGGGTCAGGCAGCGGCGACCTCCTGTCGGGTCTGGCCGGCGGCGATCTCCGGGTTCCATCGGGTGCCGGTGGTGACGACGGCGTGCAGCTGGCGCAGCAGGCTGCCGGCGACCGCGACGCGGGCCTGGGCCTCGCTCAGTGGTCGTTCGGTGCGGCCGGTGAGGTGGGCGTGCCGGGCGGCCAGTACGGGGTTGTGCCGCAGTGCGGCGAACACGGCCCGCCAGGCGGCCAGGCGTAGTTGCGGTCGGCCTCGGCCGCTGATCCCGGTGCGACCCTGGTAGTTGCCGGAGGCGTTGTCGCGGGGGCACAGGCCGGCGTGCTTGACCACCGCCCGGGCGCTGTCGAACCGGTTCGGGTCACCGGTCTCGGCCAGGATCGTCGCGGCGCCGACCGCGGACAGGCCCGGGATGCTGGTGACGAGCTGGGTCAGGCCGAGCTCGTCGAGCACTGCGATCATCCGCGCCTCGACCTGGGCGGTCTGGCTGCGGGCGTGGGCCAGGTCGGTCAGCGCGAACGCGACGCGTTCCAGCCCGCCGGCGCGCTGCTCGGGCACGCCGAGGGTGACCTGGGCCGGGTCGGTCGCGGCGTCGAACACCGCCCGCACGATCGCGGAGTACCAGCGGGTACCGCCGGCCTGCAGCTCACGACGGACCGCGGCGGCGAACCGCGCCCAGCCCATCCGGCGGACCGCGCTGAGCTCGCCGGTGGCGCCGACCCGGTCCAGCGCCACAGTCATCGCCGCCAGCCAGTTCTTGCTGTCCAACGGCTCGCTGGCCGCGGTCAGCGCCACCGGCCAGGCGCACTCGAGCAGGTCCCGGACCTGCTGACGGGCCGCGCCGCCGGCGGTGACCAGACTCGCGCGGCGGGCTCCCAGGTGCCGCAGCCGCGCCCACGCCGGGGTGGCCCGCTCGGGCAGGTAGCAGCGCAGCTCGGTCACCAACCGGGCGATGATCACCGCGTCGCTGTCGTCGTTCTTGTTGCGGGTGAAGTCCTCGCTCTCCCGCGCCCGGCCAACCAGCAGCGGCTGCACGCACACCAGGTGCACTCCCAGCCCGGCGGCGATCCGATCGAGCACCCGCCAGCGATGCCCGGTCGGCTCGCACGCCACCACGACCGAGTCGAACCCGGCCCGAGCGGCCTGCGCCAGCCCCCAGCTGACGGCCTGCTCCAGCTGCCACGCCTTGACCGTCACCGTCCGACGCGCCAGCACCCGCGAATCCGGATCGGTCAGCGCGCAGACCTGCTTGTCCGCGGCCAGATCGAACGCCAACACCGCCGTCCGGCGGGTCACGACCGACCGCAGCCGACCGAGCTTGTTGTTACGGCGGCGGTCTCCCCGAGACAGCCCCTGAGCACTACCGTCGAGCACGACATCCTCCTGGTTGCGGTTGGGACACCAAGCCCGCGAACCCCACCAGGGGGATGTCGCTCATCTCAACCGCTTCCAGGAGTTACTACCGGCGACGCAGACCGGCGACGCAGACCGGCGACGCAGACCGGCGACCCGCGGCTGGCGGGCGCCCCCTCAGGCGGGCCGGCGCAGCGCCCTGGCCAGTGGAAGATCGCGCAGCGCGTGCCGGGCCAGCGTGTACGCCCGCTCCTCCACCTCGTGCACCCGCCGTCCGTCCATGAGGTTCAGGCCCATCGCCGACAGCACCATGGCGTCCGGCTCGACGGTGACGACGTGCGTATCGCGCCTGCGGCGCAGCGTCCAGACCTCCTCGCGCAGGTAGGCGGAGAAGACCAGCCGCAGGCCGAGGTCGAGCCGCGGCCGGGCGCCGCGCAGGCGCACCGACATCGGTGCGCTGACGATGACGACGTCCACGCCGGCGTCGGCGACGAGGTCGGCGTTGGTGGGCGAGTGCACGCCTCCGTCGACGTAGGCGGTGCCGTCGATCTCGACCGGGGAGAAGTACCCGGGAATGGCGCAGGAGGCGGCGACCGCGGAGGGGACGTCGGCCGTCGGCTCGCCGGCCTTGCCGAACACCACCCGGCGGCCGTCCGAGCGCCGGACCGCGACGATCCACAGCGGTGCCTTCGGCCAGGCGGCGTACCGGCCGGCCAGGCCGGTGCGCATGAACTCCGACGAGATGCGGCCGGTCGCGAACTCCGGTGCGAGCAGGAACGCGTTCAGGACCTGCCGCGGCCGGCGCACCAGCTCCAGCGCCCGGGTGCGCAACGGCAGGAGGCGTCGCCGGGTCGGCCGCGGGAGCGCCGAGACGTCCCAGGCCGGGGCGTGCCGGCGCAGCGACGCCGCGGTGATCGAGCCGGCGGACGTGCCGACGACCACGGCGGCGTCCCGCGCGTCCAGCCCGACGTCGTGCAGGGCGCGCAGCACCCCGCGGTGGAAGGCCTCGCCGGCCTGACCGCCGGCCCCCAGCACGAGCGCGAACGACATCGACATCCTCCCGTCGGCGGCGCCCTACCCGGTCCCGGCCGGGACGCACCAGCGTGCGACCGGCGGGTCGACGGGGGTTGGCACCGCTCCGCCGGGGACAAAGCCCTTCCCGGGGGCGACCTGCGGCCCGGGACGCCACCGCAGGTCCCGACGGCTTCGACGGACAGGAGTGAGCGTGCGGCGCGACGAGGTGCTCCAGCAGCTGACCACCCCCCTCGGGGCCCCCGCCTACCCGCCGGGCGGCCCGTACCGGTTCACCGACCGCGAGTACCTCAACATCACCTACCGCACCGATGCGGAGGCGATGCGGCGGCTGGTCCCCGAGCCGCTCGAGGTCGGCGAGCCGCTGGTGCGGTTCGAGGTCATGAAGATGCCCGACGTCACCGGGCTCGGGTCGTTCACCGAGTCGGGGCAGGTGCTGCGCGTCGTCCACGAGGGGGAGGAGGCCGACTACCTGCACGCCATGTACGTCGACAGCCTGCCGTCGATCGCGAGCGGCCGGGAGATCAGCGCCTTCCCGAAGAAGCTCGGCCGGCCGGCGCTGTACGTCGACACCGACACCCTGGTCGGCACGCTCGACTACGGCACGCTGCGGGTGGCGACGGCGACCATGGGCTACAAGCACCGCGAGCTCGACGAGGCGGCGGCGCGCGAGGAGATCGGCCAGCCGACCTACGGCCTCAAGCTGCTGCCCGGCTACGACCGGCGGCCTCGGATCTGCGAGCTGGTCCGCAGCCAGATCACCACCATGACGATCAAGGGCGCGTGGACCGGGCCGGCGCGGGTCCAGCTGTTCGAGCACGCGCTCGCGCCGCTGGCCGACCTGCCCGTGCTCGAGGTCGTGTCCGCCAGCCACATCCTCGTCGACCTGGTGCTCGGCCGGCCGAGCCTGGTCGTCGACTACCTGCAGGAGGGCAGCGCATGACCGAGGTGCTCTACGACGTCGACGGCCGGGTCGCCACCATCACGCTCAACCGGCCCGACCAGCGCAACGCCGTCAACCCCGAGCTCGCCGTCGCGCTCGAGGAGGCGACCACGCGGTTCGAGCAGGACGACGACGTCTGGGTCGCCGTCCTCACCGGCGCCGGCGGGTTCTTCTCCGCCGGGGCCGACCTCAAGGCGATCGCCGCCGGCCGCGGTCGCGAGCTGGCCACCGAGCGGGGCGGCTTCGCCGGCTTCGTCCGGCTGCCCCGCCGCAAGCCGGTCGTCGCCGCCGTGCGCGGGCCGGCGCTCGCCGGCGGCACCGAGCTCGTGCTCGCCTGCGACCTCGTCGTGGCCGGCAGCGACGCGGCCTTCGGCCTGCCCGAGGTGACCCGCGGCATCGTCGCCGCCGCCGGCGGGCTGTTCCGGCTGCCGCGGGCGCTGCCGCGCGCGAAGGCGCTCGAGCTGATCCTGACCGGCGACCGGATCGACGCCGCCGAGGCGCACCGGCTCGGGCTGGTCAACCGCGTCGTCGAGCCGGACGACGTCCTGCCGACGGCCCGGGCGCTCGCCGAGCGGATCTGCCGCAACGCGCCGGTCGCCGTGCGGGAGAGCCTGGCGGTGGCGCGGCAGGCGTCCGACCTCGGCGAGGACGACGGCTGGCGGCTGTCCGCGGCGGCGATGGAGCGGATCCGGCAGACCGAGGACGCCGCCGAGGGCCCGCGGGCGTTCGCCGAGAAGCGCGAGCCGCGCTGGACCGGGCGGTGACCGCCCGGCCGCTCGACGGCGTCCGGGTCGTCGAGGTCGCAGGGTGGATGGCGGCGCCGGGCGCGACGGCGCTGATGGCCGACCTCGGCGCCGACGTCGTCAAGGTCGAGCCGCTCACCGGCGACGTGGCACGCGGCGCCGTCCGCCAGCCCGACGGGATCGACCTGGACGCGAGCTTCCAGGCCGACAACCGCGGCAAGCGCGGGATCGCCGTCGCCCTCGACCGGCCCGAGGGCCGCGAGCTCGTGCGGCGGCTGACCGAGCGGGTCGACGTGTTCGTCACGAACCTGCTCGGCCACCGCCAGCGCAAGTTCGGGCTCGACCCCGAGACGCTGCTGCAGGCCAACCCGCGGCTGGTGCACGCGACCCTCACCGGCTACGGCGTCTCCGGCCCGGACGCCGCGCGCGCCGGCTACGACATCACGGCCTTCTTCGGCCGCGGCGGCATCACGCACTCCATCACCGAGCCGGGCGACCACGCACCCCGCTCGCGCCCGGCGCAGGGCGACCACACCGCCGCGCTGGCGCTGCTGGCCGGCGTGCTCAGCGCGCTGCGGCTGGTCGAGCGCACCGGGCAGGGGCAGGTCGTCGACTGCAGCCTGCTCGCGACGGCGGCCTGGACGATGACCACCGACCTGTCGGCGACGCTCGTCGACGGGCAGAACCCGATCACGCGTGGCCGGCGGCACCGCCGCTACGCGCTGCAGGAGAGCTTCCGCACCGCCGACGACCGCTTCTTCCTGCTGTTCATGCCGGAGCCGCGGTGGTGGCCGAGGTTCTGCGAGGCCGTCGGGCGGCCGGAGTGGGTGAGCGACCCCCGCTTCGAGTCGCACGCCGCGCGAGGCGAGCACATGCCCGAGCTCACCTCCCTGATGGACGCGCTGTTCGCGCAGCGGACGCTCGCCGAGTGGGGGGAGCTGTTCGAGCAGCACGGGTTCATCTGGGCGCCGGCGGCCACCGTCGCCGAGCTCGCCGCCGACCCGCACGCCGACGCGGTCGGCATGTTCCCGGCGATCGAGCACCCGACGGCGGGCACGGTCCGCACCGTCGGCGCGCCGTTCGGCATCCGCGGCGCCGACGTCGCGCCGCGCGGCCCGGCGCCGGCGCTGGGCGCTCACACCGCGCAGGTGCTGGCGCAGGCCGGCCTGAGCGAGGACGACGTGCGCGCGCTGGTCGAGCAGGGAGTGGTGGGCCAGGGCTAGTCCGACAGCTCGCTCTCCGCCCGCGCCCGCGCGGCGAGCACCGCGAGCTGCAGCCGGTCACGCCGCTCGGTGCGGGTGTCGTAGTCCTGCCCGGCGAACCGCTCCTCGCTCGCGCGGCTGAGCTGCTCGACCACCTCCGGCGTCAGCGCCGGCCGGCCGAGGTCGTCCCACCGCCGTGCCATGCCGGGGCCGAGGTGCTCGAGCAGGTGCCGCAGCCCGCCGGGGCCGCCGCCGAGGTCCATGCTCTCGAACGGCCCGGCCGTCGCCCAGCGCGGACCGACCGACGACCGCACCACCTCGTCGAGCTCCTCCATCGTCACCACGCCCGACAGCACCAGGTGCACGCTCTCCCGGAACACCGCCGACTGCAGCCGGTTCGCCACGAAGCCGCCGATCTCCCTGCGCAGCACCACCGGGTGCTTGCCGAGCGAGGCGTAGAACGCGACCACCTCGCGCACCAGCTCGGCGGGCGTCGTCCGGCTCGGCACCACCTCGACCAGCGGGACGACGTGCGGCGGGTTGAACGGGTGGCCGACGACGAGCCGGCCGGGGTCGCGCAGGTCCTGACCGATGTCGCTGGGCATGAGCCCGGACGTCGACGTGAGCAGCAGCGCGTCGTCGGGCGCGGCCCGCTCGACGCGGGCGAACAGCTCGCGCTTGAGCTCGACCCGCTCCGGGCCGTTCTCCTGCACGACGGCGACACCGGCCACGGCACTGTCCACGTCGGGCACTTTCTCGATGCGGCTGAGCAGCTCGTCGGCGTCGCGCGGCCCCTCCGGCAGCGTGCGGGCGAGGTGCCGCACGCCGCGCTCGACGACGTCGGCGACGTCCTCCCGCGGGTCGGTGACCCGCACGTGCAGGCCGCGGGCGGAGAACAGCGCCGCCCATGACACCCCGATGAGTCCTGCGCCGATGATGGCGGTCGTCCCGGTCATGCCCTCGGCGGTACCCGCGCCCTACGGTGCAGCAACGCCCTCGATCCGCGCAGCCTGGAGGCGACGCCCATGACCTCGACCGACGACGACCTCGACGCCGTCGCGCTCGCCGGGCTGGTCCGCTCCGGCGCGGCGTCGCCGGCCGAGCTCGTGTCCGATGCGGCCGAGCGGCTCCGCGCCGCGGAGCCGGCGCTCGGCGCCGTCGTGCGGGAGCGGCTGGACGCCGCGGCGGACGAGGCCGCCGGACCGCTGCCGGACGGGCCCTTCCGCGGGGTGCCGCTGCTGCTGAAGGACCTCGGCTGCCACGTCGCCGGCGAGCCCACCTGGTACGGCACCTCCTTCCTGCGCGACGCCGACTGGCGCTCGCCGGTCGACAGCTCGCTGGCCCGGGGGTTCCGCGCCGCAGGCTTCGTCGTCCTCGGCCGCACCTCCGTGCCCGAGCTGGGAACCACCGTCACGACCGAGCCGCGCGCGTACCCGCCGGCGCGCAACCCGTGGGACCTGACCCGCTCCGCGGGCGGCTCGAGCGGCGGCGCGGCCGCGGCCGTCGCGGCCGGCCTGGTGCCGGTGGCGCACGGCAGCGACGGCGGCGGGTCGATCCGCATCCCGGCCAGCCTGTGCGGGCTGGTCGGGCTGAAGCCGAGCCGCGGCCGGATCAGCCAGGGGCCGCAGGTGGGCGAGGCGTGGGCGGGCGCGACGACCGACGGCGTCCTGTCGCGCACCGTGCGCGACACCGCGGCGGCGCTGGACGCGATCAGCGGCCCGTGGCCGGGCGACCCGTACACCGCGCCGCCGCCCGTGCGGCCGTTCGCGCAGGAGGTCGGCGCCGACCCGGGCCGGCTGCGCGTCGGGCTGCTACCCGCGCCGCCGCAGCCGGACCTCGACGGCGACGACGACGGGCGCGCGGCCGTGCTCTCCGCCGGCCGGCTGCTCGAGCAGCTCGGCCATCTGGTCGAGGAGTCGCACCCGTCGGACCTCGGTGACGAGCGGTTCTCGCGGCACTTCAACCGCAGCGTCGCGGCCGACGTGGCGCTGACCGTGGCGCAGTTCGGCCGGGCGATCGGGCGGGAGATCGGCGACGACGAGCTCGAGCCGCGCAACGTCAGCTACCGAGGGCTCGGCGCGGCGATGAGCGCGGTCGACTACCTGACGACGCGCGCCTGGCTCGCCGGCTTCACCCGGCGCGTCGCCGGGTGGTGGCAGGAGCACGACCTGCTGGTGACGCCGACGGTCAACGGCGCGGCGCCGCCGCTCGGCTGGCTGGAGCCGCGGGACGACCCGAAGACCGGTGGCCGGCGCGTCGCGGCGTTCATGCCGTACACCGCCCAGTTCAACGTGACCGGGCAGCCGGCCGTGTCGCTCCCGCTGCACTGGACCGCCGGCGGCCTGCCGGTCGGCGTGCAGCTCGTCGGGGCGTACGGCCGGGAGGACCTGCTGCTGCGGGTCGCCGCGCAGCTCGAGCAGGCGGCGCCGTGGGCCGGCCGCCGCCCGTCGCCGCCGGCCTGACCGGCTCGCCTCGCGCCGGCGGCGCCGTCCGCCGCAGCCGCAGGAGGCCCGTGACGCCGGGTCGACCGTCGTGGGACCCCCCTCGGTCGCCGTCTCGGCGGCGCGCCGCCGCGGGAGCGCCGGTGGACGGTGCGACGCTGGGCGCGGAGGTGCTCACTGTGGAGGATCCAGCGCAGGACCGTGCGGCCGGGCTGCTGCGCGCGGCGTCCGAGGAGCTGATCGACCGGCTTCGCGCGCTCGCCGATCTCACCCGCAGCACCGGTGCGGGCAGCCTCGGCGCGCTGCCCGGGCCGTTGCCGACGGTGGCCGGCGGCGGCACCTGCTCGACCAGCGAGCGCAGGGACGCCAGCACGTCGCCGGCCGCGGCGATCGACCTGTTCCTGGA
>DATMJH010000374.1:0-6920 GCA_035554015.1 Mycobacteriales bacterium | reverse complement strand
GCACCCCGCCCTCGAACTTGAGCTTGGCGTAGACGGGGTTCGCCGGGTCGCGGCTCTTCACCGCGATCTGGACGTCCTTGTAGCCGCCGAGCTCGCCCTCGGTCGCGCTGACGATCTCGGTCTTCCAGCCCTGCTGCTCGGCGTAGCGGGTGTACATGCGCACCAGGTCGCCGGCGAACAGCGCCGACTCGTCGCCGCCCTCGCCGGCCTTGACCTCGAGGATGACGTCCTTGCCGTCAGCAGGATCGCGCGGCACGAGCAGCTCGCGGATGCGCTGCTCGAGCTCGGGCAGCCGGGCCGCCATCTGCTCCGCCTCGCGGGCGAGCTCCGGGTCGTCGTCCGCCATCTCGCGGGCGGCGCCGAGGTCCTGCTCGAGCTGCTCCTTCTCGCGGATCGCGGCGACGAGTCGGCGCTGTTCGCCGGCGACCTCGTGCGCATGTACTCGCGCTACGCGGAGCAGCAGGGCTGGTCGACCGAGGTCGTCAGCGCCACGGAGGGCGAGCTCGGCGGCTACAAGGACGTCCAGATCGCGGTGAAGAGCCGCGACCCGGCGAACCCCGTCTACGCCAAGCTCAAGTTCGAGGGCGGGGTGCACCGCGTGCAGCGGGTGCCGGTCACCGAGAGCCAGGGCCGCATCCACACCTCCGCCGCGGGCGTGCTCGTGCTGCCCGAGGCGGAGGAGGTCGACGTCACGATCGAGCAGAGCGACCTGCGCATCGACGTCTACCGCTCGAGCGGCCCCGGCGGGCAGAGCGTCAACACCACCGACTCCGCCGTGCGCATCACGCACGTGCCGACCGGCGTCGTCGTCAGCATGCAGAACGAGAAGAGCCAGCTGCAGAACAAGGAGGCGGCGATGCGGGTGCTGCGCGCCCGCCTGCTCGCCCACGCCGTCGAGGCGCGCAACGCCGAGGACGCCGCCGCCCGCGGCGCGCAGATCCGCACCGTCGACCGCAGCGAGAAGGTCCGCACGTACAACTTCCCGGACAACCGGGTGGCCGACCACCGCAGCGGCTACAAGGCCAACAACCTGCAGCAGGTGCTCGACGGCGACCTCGACGCGGTCATCGACAGCCTCGTCGAGATGGACACCCGGGCCAAGCTGGAGGGGTCGGGCGGGTGACACTCCTCGAGCCCGCCTCCCTGACCGCGAAGGCCGCCATGACCCCGCCCCCGACCACCGTGCGCCCCGCCGTCCGGGCCGCCGCCGAGCGGCTCGCGGACGCCGGCGTCGCCAGCCCCGACCACGACGCCCGTGCGCTCGCGCTGCACGTGCTCGGGCTGCGGCGACCGTCGGACCTGCTGCTGGTCGACGCGTTCGACGACGAGCAGCTCGCCGCCTTCGACGATCTCGTCGGACGCCGCGCGCGGCGCGAGCCGCTGCAGCACCTCACCGGCACCGTCGGCTTCCGGCACCTCGAGCTCGAGGTGGGCCCCGGCGTGTTCGTCCCGCGACCGGAGACCGAGTCGGTGGTGCAGTGGGCGATAGACGCGCTGGCCTGCGAGGGCGGGTCGGCCCCCGTCGTCGCCGACCTGTGCACGGGCAGCGGCACGATCGCCTTCGCGCTCGCGCACGAGGTGCCCGGCATCACCGTGCACGCGGTCGAGCGCGACCCGGGTGCGCTGGCCTGGGCGCGGCGCAACGCCGCGCGCCGGGTCGAGGCGGGCGACCCCGAGGTCGTGCTGCACCACGGCGACGTCGCCGACTGCCTGCCCGGGCTCGACGGCGCGCTGGACCTCGTCATCAGCAACCCGCCGTACGTGGCCGAGGGCGAGCGCCACCTGCCCGAGCCGGAGGTCGTCGACCACGACCCCGAGATCGCGCTGTTCGCCGGTGTCGACGGGCTCGACGTCGTCCGCCTGGTCGAGCGGGCCGCGCGCCGGCTGCTGCGACCCGGCGGGCTCGTCGTCGTCGAGCACTCCGACCGGCAGGGACGGACCGCTCCCGCGCTGTTCCGCGACGCCGGCGGGTGGGCCGAGGTGGCCGACCACCAGGACCTGCTCGGCCGCGACCGGTTCGTCACCGCCCGCTGGGAGCCCGCCGCATGACCACCTACGACGTCCGCGAGGGCGCCGACCCCGTACCAGGGGTCGACGCCGCCGTCGCCGCGCTGCGCCGCGGCGAGCTCGTCGTGCTGCCGACCGACACGGTCTACGGCATCGCGGCCGACGCGTTCAGCCCGCCGGCGATCGGCCGGCTGCTGGAGGCCAAGGGCCGCGGTCGCAGCATGCCGGTGCCGGTGCTCGTCGGCGCGTGGCGCACCATCGACGGGCTCGCCGAGACGGTGACCCCGGTGGCCCGGCAGCTCGTCGAGACGTTCTGGCCCGGCCCGCTCACGCTGGTGGTGCGGGCCGCGCCGAGCCTGGCGTGGGACCTCGGCGAGACCCGCGGCACCGTCGCCGTCCGGATGCCGCTGCACCCGGTCGCGCTCGCCGTGCTCGAGCAGACCGGTCCGCTGGGCGTGAGCAGCGCCAACCGCACCGGCCTGCCGCCGGCCACCGACGCGGCCGAGGCGGCGCGCCAGCTCGGCACGGCGGTGCAGGTCTACCTCGACGGCGGCGAGTGCGGCGCGCCGGTGCCCTCCACCATCGTCGACCTCACCGGCGACGTCCCCCGGGTGCTGCGCGAGGGGGCCCTTGCGCTCGACGAGCTGCGAGCGGCCGTCCCCGACCTCGTCGCCGAGGACGGGCCGGCCGGGTGAGTGACGGCGTCTTCCGCGTCCTGCACGTGTGCACCGGCAACATCTGCCGGTCGCCGATGGCCGAGCACCTCATGCGCGCGATGCTGCAGCGCGGATGGCCCGAGCAGGCCGACCGCGTCGTCGTCGAGTCAGCCGGCACGTGGGGCCACACCGGGGCGCCGATGGAGCCGTTCGCGGTGTCGACGCTCGGCGAGCTCGGCGTGGACGGCGAGCAGTTCCGCGCCCGCGAGCTCGCCGCCGAGCACGTCGTCGGCGCCGACCTCGTGCTGACCGCCACGCGCGACCACCGCGCGGCGGCCGTCGTGCTGCACCCCCGGGCGGCTGCCCGCGCGTTCACGCTCAAGGAGTTCGCCCGGCTCACCGAGGGCCTCCAGCCGGACGACCTGCCGGCCGGCGACCTGGTCGACCGGGCGGCAGCGCTCGTGCGCCTCGCGGCGTCGCGGCGCGGGCTCGTGCCGCCCGCCCGGCCGAGCGACGACGACCTCGCCGATCCCTACCAGGCGCCGGCGTCCGCCTTCGCCGAGTGCGGCACCGCCGTCGACGCCGCGCTGCGCGGTCCGGTCGGGCTGCTCGTCGCAGGCCGCCCGCGGCCGTAGCATCGGGCCTCGTGACCTACTACGGCCCGAGCTTCGAGGCGCTGCAGTCCACCGACCCGGAGATCGCCGACGTCGTCGTCGACGAGCTGGAGCGGCTGCGCTCGGGTCTGCAGCTCATCGCCAGCGAGAACCTCACCAGCCCGGCGGTGCTCGCCGCCCTCGGCAGCACGCTGTCGAACAAGTACGCCGAGGGCTACCCGGGCCGGCGGTACTACGGCGGCTGCGAGGTCGTCGACCGCGCCGAGTCGATCGGCATCGAGCGGGCCAAGGCGCTGTTCGGCGCCGAGCACGCCAACCTGCAGCCGCACTCCGGCGCGAGCGCGAACCTCGCCGTCTACGGCGCGTTCCTGCAGCCGCACGACACGGTGCTCGCGATGTCGCTGCCGCACGGCGGGCACCTCACGCACGGCTCCAAGGTCAGCTTCAGCGGCAGGTGGTTCAACGCCGTCCACTACGGCGTCGCGCAGGAGACCGAGCACATCGACTACGACCAGGTGCGCGACCTCGCGCGCGAGCACCGGCCGAAGATGGTCATCTGCGGCGGCTCGGCGATCCCGCGGCTCATCGACTTCGCGGTCTTCCGCGAGATCTGCGACGAGGTCGGCGCGTTGCTCATGGTCGACGCCGCGCACTTCATCGGCCTGGTGGCCGGCAAGGCGATCCCCAGCCCGGTGCCGTACGCCGACGTCGTCACCTTCACGACGCACAAGGTGCTGCGCGGGCCCCGCGGCGGCGCGCTGGTGTGCCGGCAGGAGCACGCCGCCAAGCTCGACAAGGCCGTCTTCCCGATGATGCAGGGCGGCCCGCTCATGCACGCCGTCGCCGCCAAGGCGGTGAACCTCAAGGAGTGCATGACGCCCGAGTACCAGGCGTACACGCGCCAGGTCGTGGCGAACGCGCAGGCGCTCACCGCCGGTCTGGAGGCCGAGGGCATGCGCGCCGTGTCCGGCGGAACCGACACCCACCTGGCGCTTCTCGACCTGCAGCCGATCGGCGTCAGCGGCAAGGACGCCGAGGCCCGGTGCGACGCCTCGGGCATCGTGCTCAACAAGAACGCGATCCCCTACGACCCGCAGCCGCCGAGCGTGGCGTCCGGTATCCGCGTGGGCACGCCGTCGGTGACGACGCAGGGCATGGGCGAGGGCGAGATGAAGGAGATCGCGGTGCTCATCGGCCGCGCGGTCCGCGACGCCGACGGCTCGGCTGCCGGCGAGGTGCGGGCACGCGTGGACGCCCTGACCGCGGCGGCGCCCGCGTACCCGGCGCCCTGACGCGGCTCGCCCGGGCCGAACCGGACGCCAGGAGGGGGGTGCCGTGCGCGAGTACCTGCTCGTCTTCTGCGTCGCTGCCGCCGTCACCTACCTGCTGACGCCGGTCGCCCGGCGCTTCGCCCAGCGCATCGGTGCCATGGCCGAGCCGCGCGACCGCGACGTGCACACCATCCCGACACCGCGGCTGGGCGGCCTCGCGATGTACGCGGGCCTCGCCGCGGCCTTCCTCGTCGCAGGTCAGCTGCCCGCGCTGCAGCAGGTCTTCCGCTACTCCGACGTGCAGGCGGTGCTCGTCGGCGGCGGGCTCATCGTCGCGCTCGGGCTCGTCGACGACCTGTGGGGGCTCGACGCGCTCACCAAGCTCGCCGGCCAGGTCGTGTCGGCAGGCGTCATGGTGCTGCTGGGTCTCCAGCTGCTCACGCTCACGCTCCCGGGCGTCGGCGCGGTGTCGCTCGGCCCGGAGAGCGTGCTGCTCACGGTCCTGCTCGCACTGCTGGCGATCAACGCCATCAACTTCATCGACGGGCTGGACGGGCTGGCCGCAGGCGTCGGCGCCATCGCGGCGCTGGCGTTCTTCGTCTTCTCGTACTCGCTGTCGAGCGGCCAGGTCACCGGCGGCCTGGCGCAGGCGCGCATCAGCGCCCCGACGCTGCTCGCGATCGCGCTGGCCGGCGCGTGCCTGGGCTTCCTGCCGCACAACTTCAACCCCGCCCGCGTCTTCATGGGTGACTCGGGGTCGATGCTCATCGGCCTGACGCTCGCCGGCGCGGCCACGAGCCTGACCGGTCAGTTCCCGTACGCCGCGCTGCCGGCGTCGACGGCGTTCCCGGTGCTGCTGCCGCTGGTGCTGCCGTTCGCCGTGCTCGCCGTCCCGCTGGTCGACCTGCTGCTCGCGGTCGTCCGGCGCACCCGCGCGGGACGGTCGCCGTTCGCGCCTGACAAGGCGCACCTGCACCACCGGCTGCTCGAGATCGGGCACAGCCACTCGCGGGCGGTGCTGATCATGTACTTCTGGACGGCGCTGCTCGCGTTCGGCGGTGTGGCGACCTCGCTCGTCGGGGGCCCGCTGCCGGTGCTGGCCGTCACCGGAGTGCTGGCGGCCGCCGCCCTCGTGCTGTCGAACCTCGGCCGGCTGCGCGCCGTCCGCAGCGGCCGCTGACCGGCGGGGGCGGCGCCCGCGGGTGGTGGGCGCCCGCGGCCGCGGCCGCGGCCGGTCTGGTCGTCGTCGTGCTCGGCGCGCAGGCCGACGGCGGCCGGGGGGCGCTGTCCGCGCTGCTCGGCGCCGTCCTCGTCCTCGTCTTCTTCGCCGCCGGGCTGGTGCCGCTGCTGCTGGTGCGCGGGCAGGAGCAGGGGCGGGCCGGGCTCGGCGCCGGCGTGCTCCTGCTGAACTACACGCTGCGGCTGGCCCTGGCGGTGCTCGTGCTGCGCGCGGCAGGGCGGTCCGACGCCGTGGAGCCGCGCTGGACGACGTACGCGGTGATCGCCTCGGCCCTGGCGTGGGCCGCGGGGTCCGCCGGCGCGGTGCTGCGCCGGGACGCCGGGCCGAGCGGAAGTGCGAGCGCGGAGTGACCCAGGGCACGTCCGTCATGACCCGCCCGGTCATGGCCCGTCTGCAGCAGGCGGGTAGTCTGACCGGGCCATGCCAGACGCGCCGGAGGAGCGGTCCGAGGAGGGCGAGACCTCCGGGGACCTCCACCGGCGCAAGGGCGAGGCGGACGCCTGGAACGCCTTCAGCTACGTGCTGTCCGGGATGCTCGTGTGGGGCGGGGTCGGCTGGCTCGTGAGCCGCTGGCTCGGGTCACCCGCATGGGTCGGTCTCGGGCTGATGGTGGGCACGGGCGCCGGACTCGCGCTCGTGTGGCTTCGGTACGGTAGGTCTCAGTGATCAGGTCGGCAGAGTCGGCCTCCCGCGCAGGAAGGACGCCGTGAAGGACTGGCTCCTCGCCGCTGAGGGCAACGGCTTCACGCCCCCCGGCCCGAGCATCTTCGAGCCCCCGCCGTTCTTCACGGTCGCCGGCTTCGAGGTCACCAAGCCGATCGTCGTCGTCGCGCTGTCGACCGTGCTCGTCGCGGGCTTCTTCTGGCTGGCCGCCCGGCGCGCGGAGACGGCCGGCGCCGGCGGCGGCCTCGTGCCGGGCAAGCTGCAGTTCGCGGGCGAGTCGGCCTACGGCTTCGTGCGCAACGGCATCGGCCTCGAGACGATCGGCAAGGCGGGCCTGCCGTTCGTGCCGTTCCTCGCCACGCTGTTCTTCTTCATCTCCTTCAACAACCTCGCCGGCATCATCCCGATGCTGCAGCTGCCGGCCACCGGCCGCATCGCCTACCCGCTGGTGCTCGCGCTGCTGGTCTGG